>JAOULB010000390.1 GCA_029882235.1 Gammaproteobacteria bacterium
TTATACTCTTTACTATATGTATTTCTAATTTAATTTTAATTAAATGTGATCATGCCAGTCTAACTTGAGGCATTGTGTCTGCCTGTCGTACAGACGACAAACAGCGATTATTCATTAACCATTTTTAGCCTGCTCTGAGGAGGCAAGCTGTTCAGCCTTTTTCTTTCGTCTGGAGTTAATACTTGTCCAGAAGGTACGTGCAATGACAAAAAAGGTCAGCGCCATCAAGATCATTGCGACCGGGCGAGTGAAAAACATGTAGGTATCCTGCTGAGAAATGATCACGACTTGTTGAAGTTTTCGTTCCCACTCTGGCGCGAGAATGAAGCCAATCAATAAAGCCACATACGAGTAATCAAATTTCCGCATGTAGTAACCAATAAAACCAAATAACAACATAACACCCACATCAAACATGGATGACTTACCTAAATAAGCCCCCATAATGCAGGTAAAGATAACGATCGGATATAAAACCAGGGCAGGAATATCAACGGCTTTACAAAATAGTCGTAAACCTAAACGACCGATAATCAACAGAAATAAACTCGCCAGCACCAGGCTTCCATAAATGCCATACATGAGCTGCGCGTTTTCTTTAAACAATAAAGGACTGGGTTGCATGCCATGGATCATAAACGCACCCATTAACATTGCCGCTGCAAGGTTACCTGGGATACCTAGCACAAATAAGGGAATTAAGCTTGAAGCGACAACGGAACTATTAGCTGACTCTGATGCAGCAATCCCTTCAAGACGTCCTTTACCAAATTCTTCCTTGTGTTTGGAACGCTTCATTGCCTGGTCATAAGACATGAATGAGGCAACGGGTGCGCCCAGTCCCGGCATCGCACCAACCCCAACGCCAATAAGCGTGCCTCGCAGCAGGGTTTTGGTATTTTTAAAAAACTCTTTCATCGACACCATGCGATCTTCCAGCTTGGTAGAAAACTCATTCGCCGAATGTTCCACACTGCCTTTACCGGCAAATTTCTCCAGCTGAATTAAAATTTCTGAAAAGGCCAGCAAACCAATAGCCACCGGAATCAATGACAGACCACTACCTAATTGATAGATGTCAAAGGTAAGCCTGGGTAAGGCAGTAACTGGTTCGGTACCAATCAGACCCAAAATGATTCCAAAGGATGCCGCGATCAAACCGCGGCCAATTGAGTTAGTACCAATACCGGCTATCACAGTGAGCGCCAGTGAGATTAGTGCAAAAATCTCTGCTGGCCCCATATATAAAGCAACTTTCGCCAGCGGTGCTGCAACTAGAATCAGAATAATGGTTGAGAGAAAATCACCCGCCACCGAACTATACAGCGCCATGCGTAAGGCCTTTTCGCCTTTACCCTGCTGCGTCAGTGGATAACCGTCCCATGAGGTTGCCGCCGCCTCGGGTGTACCCGGCGTGCGTAACAGTATTGCGGAGATTGCACCACCATAAAATGCTCCCTTGTTTAAACCAACAAGAAAACCAATCGCTGTTAGTGGCGTCATGTAATAGGTAATTGGAATGAACAGGGCAATGGCCATTGGGCCATTGATGCCCGGAATAGCTCCAACGAGCACACCAATTGTCACCCCGAGGAGAAGAAACATAAGACTGGCCGGTGAAACCGAATCCAGCAATCCCGCAAGTATCATTTCCATAGGTTTTTAATTTCCACCTGTTATTATTATTCGAAAAGCTGTGGGCCCGGCACGGGCACACCAAAACCATAACGCATAATGATATAAAGAACTGTCGTCAAAATGACAGCTAGCAAAATGGATTGCAGCCAACGGCGGCTACCAATCAAATACTGTAAAAACATCAGAAAGGCAAATGACGCAAAGATGTAGCCAATATACTCAATTGCAATCACAAACAGGATGCTGGGAACCATGACAGTAGCCAGATATTGCATATTGACCCGGCCGATCTGAGTAAACCCACCGCCATCTTTTAAATCTTCCGGAAACTCGCTTTCGGCGACAGGAAGTGGCTTCTTGAGATAATGGGCAATTAAGATAATAGCCAGTGACAGGCAGGCCATAAATAACATGATACCAACAGCAACGTTTGGCACTAATGCGGATGATGCCCCATACCCCGGATACGCTGGTGTCTGGTTTGGGACACCCCATGCAAGCATAAAAATGCTAAAACCGATCACGACCAAATAAGCAATCGAGTCTCTTTTTATTCTTGTCACTCTACTTCCTCTGAAACTGATAACTGAGAAATTAATTAATGACAATTGCCAGACGAGAACAGATCGTCTGGCAATTGCGAATGGTACTTACAAACCTCTATTTCATTTTTGCTTGCTTACCAAAGGTCTTATACAAGTCTTTTGCAGTTTTATCTGCATGTTTTTCACCCCATTTAACTGGGCGCA
>JAOULB010000053.1 GCA_029882235.1 Gammaproteobacteria bacterium
AGACGACCTGGTGGATACCTCCAAGGCGCTGATTGAAAAAATGAAGGCGCGTGGCGCCAATATTCCTATCGCCGTAGACGTGGTTTGCGGTAAAGAATTCAGTGAATCTGCGGAAGCAACCTTGAAGAACCCAGAAGATGTGGCTGACGATGACATGATTTTCGACATCGGTCCTAAATCTGCTCAGGAACTGGCTGACATCATTGCTGAAGCAGGCACCATCGTCTGGAACGGCCCTGTTGGCGTTTTCGAGTTCGACCAGTTCGGTGCAGGCACCAAGACTGTTTCGATGGCGATTGCTAATGCCAAGGGCTTCAGTCTGGCTGGTGGTGGTGACACTATTGCCGCAATCCAGAAGTACGACATCTACGACAAGGTGAGCTACATCTCGACTGCCGGTGGTGCATTCCTGGAATACCTGGAAGGCAAGACCCTGCCTGCCGTCGCAATGCTGGAAGAATGTGCCAAGAAGGCCACGGCTACAGCCTAAAACTATAACCGGGTCACTGCATTGATGTAGTGGCCCGGGGTAAAATAAAAACTCATATGCTTAGAAGAACAAAGATCGTCGCTACTCTCGGTCCCGCGACCGAAGATCCTAAAATGATGGACAAGATCCTCGAAGCGGGGGTTGATGTTGTCCGAGTTAATTTCTCCCATGGAACGGCCAAGGAGCATATAGACCGCGCTGATCGCCTGCGCAATCGTGCCCGCGCGCATGGTCGCCAAATCGGTGTTCTGGCCGACCTTCAGGGCCCCAAAATTCGTATCGAAAAATTCAAACAAGGCAAAGTCATGCTCGAAGATGGCGCGACCTTTGTGCTGGATACGCGGCTTGGCTCTGATGAAGGAACGGTTGAGCGAGTGGGCGTGGCCTATAAGCAGATTCAGGCCGATGTGAAACGTGGCGACACACTGCTACTGGACGATGGTCGCATTGTCCTGTGGGTGGATGAAGTCACTGATAGCGAAGTTATGTGCCGAGTCGTGCTCGGTGGTGAACTGTCTGATCGTAAGGGTATTAACAAGCAGGGGGGCGGCCTGTCGGCGCCAGCTCTGACCGATAAAGACCGAGAAGACATAAAAACGGCCGCAGAAATGCAGGCCGACTACGTGGCGGTCTCTTTTGTGCGTACCGCTGCAGATGTCAACGAAGCACGAGAATTGCTCCGAGCCGCTGGCGGCCATGGCGGCATTGTCGCCAAGATTGAACGGGCCGAATCGCTGGATGTGGTCGAAGAAATCATCGAAGCCTCTGATGTGATTATGATTGCGCGTGGCGATCTGGGTGTGGAAATTGGCGATGCCAGTCTGCCGCCGGTACAGAAGCGTCTGATCCAGCTGGGCCGCAGTATGAACAAGGTGGTCATTACCGCGACCCAGATGATGGAGTCCATGATCACCAGTCATATCCCGACTCGCGCCGAAGTATTCGATGTCGCCAATGCGGTTCTCGATGGCACAGATGCGGTGATGTTGTCGGCTGAGACGGCGTCAGGCAAGTACCCGGACAAGGCGATTGCGGCAATGGACCGTATCTGTCGTGAGGCGGAGAAACAGCGTATTACGACCCATTCTGATCACCGAATTAACACCGAATTTGGCCGTATTGATGAGGCCATCGCCATGGCCACCATGTACACCGCCAACCACCTTGGGGTGAAGGCGATTGCAGCCCTGACTGAATCGGGCTCCACGGCTTTGTGGATGTCCCGTATCAGCTCTGGGATCCCCATCTACGCCTTGACGAGCCACGTCGAGACGCGTAGAAAGGTGACTCTCTATCGAGGTGTCTATCCGGTCAGCTTCGAGCCCACTACGGGCAAGGATCATGGCGAGGTGAATCGGGAGGCGGTCGATGAATTACTTCGTCGTGGCACAGTTCGCGACGGTGACCTGGTCATCCTGACCAAAGGCGACATGATGGGCACTATGGGTGGCACGAACGCCATGAAAATTGTCCGCGTCGGCGAAATGGCAGGCGACTAAGTTAAGAATTTACGTATTTTAAAACTGATAGTATCTATAGAAAATCGAGGAGATTTAACATGGCTCTTATAACTTTACGCCAACTGCTGGATTACGCTGCTGAAAACGGTTTCGGTATGCCAGCATTCAACGTTAACAACATGGAACAGGTTCACGCCATTATGCAGGCGGCGGATGCCACCAACAGTCCTGTGATCATGCAGGGTTCTGCCGGTGCACGCTCTTATGCGGGCGAACCCTTCCTGCGTCACCTGATCATCGCGGCTGAAGAAATGTATCCACACATTCCCATCTGTATGCACCAGGACCATGGTTCTGCGCCAGGCGTATGCCTGCGTTCTATCCAGTCTGGCTTCACTTCTGTGATGATGGACGGTTCCCTGATGGAAGACATGAAGACCCCTTCTTCTTTCGAATACAACGTAAACGTCACCAAGACTGTTGTCGATATGGCTCACTCTGGTGGTGTTTCAGTTGAAGGCGAACTGGGTTGTCTGGGTTCTCTGGAAACCGGTGAAATGGGTGAAGAAGACGGCCACGGCGCTGAAGGCAAGCTGGACATGGACATGCTGCTGACGGGTGTTGAAGAAGCCGCTGACTTCGTTGCTCAGACTGGTGTTGATGCCCTGGCTATTGCCATTGGTACTTCGCATGGTGCCTACAAGTTCACTAAAGAGCCTACTGGCGACATCCTGCGTATTGACCGCATCAAGGAAATCAATGCTCGCATTCCTAACACGCATCTGGTTATGCACGGTTCATCTTCTGTACCTCAGGACTGGCTGGAAATCATCAACAACTACGGTGGTGACATGGGTCAGACCTATGGTGTACCTGTTGAAGAAATCGTTGAAGGTATCAAGAACGGCGTGCGCAAGGTTAACATCGATACTGATCTGCGTATGGCTTCGACTGGTGCCATCCGTAAGCACATGGCAGACAATGCCTCTAACTTTGACCCACGTAAATTCCTGAAAGAATCAACCAAGGGTATGATGGAAATCTGTAAGGCGCGTTATGAAGCCTTCGGTTGTGCCGGTCATGCCAGCAAGATCAAGCCGATCTCTCTGGATGACATGGTCACTCGTTATACTTCTGGCGAACTTGATCAGAAAGTGACTAAAGCTGCCTAAGACCACAGCTAAAATAGTAAAAAAGAAAGGCGGGTATATCCCGCCTTTTTTTATGCCCGAAATTTGAAATTTGGCCTAAATCCTCACTTTTCCACTTAATCTCAATGCCGGCCAATTTTGTGATTAAAGTCATATTTTGTTCAGACGATAAGAAAACTATCGAGGGTGATAATTCCCCATCACAGGCAGTTGCGAGGAGCCTGGTATGTCTAAGCAAGGTTTATTTGATAGTAATCACCGCACGGCTGGCGTTCGCTCGAATTCGATTGCTCACTGGATCGTTTTTGCCCTGATTCTAGTCTTTATCTTTTTCTCTCATCGGGTTAATGCTCTCAGTGGTGCTGTTGAGCAATCACGCCATGCCAGCATTAATATTGATGGTGCCAATCAGTTGGGATACAAAGGCCAGGAACGGATGATGCAACTGGTGCATGGTCTACAGGCATTTGCGAATGAAGATTACGCACTGGCGCATCGAATCCTGTTGCCATTGGCAAAAACCAATGTTGTCGAGGCGCAATTTTATATTGGTATGATGTACGACACGGGGCTTGGTGTTGAACGTGATCTTGCTGCGGCATTTGGCTGGTATCAGTTTGCTGCGTATGAAGGTCATTCTAGTGCACAACATAATCTTGCCGTTGCCTATGCCAATGGTGAGGGTGTTGATGTCGATTCAAACAAGGCTGTCTACTGGTGGAAACAGGCTGCCAATCAGGGCAATGCTGATGCCCAATACAATCTGGGAATTGTTTACGCCGTAGGTAAACTAGGTATTAAACCGAATCTTGATAAGGCAAAAAACTGGTGGCGAAAAGCCGCTATGAATGGCGATGGTATGGCCCAATATAATTTAGGCATTCTCTATGCAAGTGCAAAGAATGAAGTGCGTAGTTATTGTGAGGCTGCACGTTGGTGGGAACAATCAGTAAACAACGGTGTACAACAGGCGGGTGTTGCACTCGAGGTTCTCAAAAACAGAAAAGATTATTATACTTGCTGGTAAAAAACTGACACTATCCGCTTCTTCAGGATGACGGGTACCGTCATTCAAGGAGAGGATAAAAATGCGGCGAGTACAATTTCTATCAATAATATCAATATTAACGCTTCAACTACTTTCAACATCTGCTTTTTCTAAAACTGACTCTGAATTTCCCGGACGGAAGTTATATCTGGCTGTTCCTGTTATTGAGCTGGAAGAATTACACAAACAAAAAAGTCAGGTCGTTGTTGTTGATGTCCGTTCAAAGTATGAATATAAAACACTGAGAATTAAGGGTGCGATTAATATCCCCTTAGCCAGTCCTGACTTTATTAGTCGGATGAGTGCTTTGCGAAAAGAGCATGCTTCAAAATCAATCGTGGTTTATTGTAATGGCAAAACCTGCATGAAGTCTTACAAAGCGGCTTCAAAGTGCCGAAAGAAAAATATTAATAATGTAATTGCCTATGATGCGGGAGTAATGGACTGGGCGCGTCAATATCCTGATGAATCTGTGTTGCTTGGTAAGAGTCCAATCAATCCGAATCGGCTAATCTCAAAGGCCAACTTCAAGAAACATTTGATCACGCCGGAAAAGTTTGAAGAAAAAGGGGCCCGCAAAGATTCGCTGATTTTAGATGTGCGTGATCAGTTTCAGCGAGAAGGGATCAGTATTTTTGGTGCACAGGAACGTCGAGCTCCTCTGGATGATAATAAAATGATGAATCAGTTTATTCATCAGGCCAAAACTAAAGGCAAGACTTTATTGATATATGACCAGGCAGGTAAACAGGCGCGCTGGTTAATGTATCGTCTCGAAGATAAGGGATTGAAAAACTATTATTTTATGAAGGGTGGAATTAGCGCGTATTACGATAATTTACGCAAACAATATATTCGTTAAAATACATTATTTCCGAGATAATGTATAAAGTTTATGTTCTGAACTTTTGTTCAGTCGTGACAGCTTTCCATTCAATGTAAAATAAAGCTGTTCCAGCACCTTATCGATCATAAAGCTTGAGTGTGGTCGATACAGGTTTATCTTGCAGGGTACCGTTGCGAAAAGACTTTCTCTATTACTGGTATTGAAGTCCAACCAGGCGAGCAGTGGTTTATCCCGAACGCTTCGATCTGTAACAATCCAGGTTTCATCATCGAGTAAAATATCCATTCCCGGCAAGGACGCAAGATGCAATGACAGGGGATTGCCAAATCGCGAAAGCGATATACGCACTGCGTTATAGTGCAGTGCATCCATATTTGTAGCTCTGGAATTGTAAGTCGCATAATGGGCGAGCTGTGATCGCATAGCTTTATTTACCCGTTGTTTAGTAAAAAAAGTATGGACCAAATTTTCTATTGTGCAAATAAATAACAAGTATTCGCAACTGGTTAATTTATATACAGATAAATGGTATAGAAATAACTATCGAATCTGGTGCAGGATATCGCTACCAATTCTCAATTCAAGATCAATACCGCTTTCGAGGTGATTAACTTTTCTCAGGTTCTGGCTACCGGGAATTTTTAATGCCAGATTTAAGGCATCACGTGATCGTTTACTGGTGTGATAAATTTCAGTTTTATCTTTACTGCCTGGAAGGCGTTTTGTTCTTAAAACGGTATAGCCCTTGCTGATAAGAAAATCTCTGGCGCGTTGTTCCATTGATTCAGAACCGGACACATTGACGAGCTTGATCCGAATATTATTTCCTTTCTTTTTTGTCAGCTTTTTTACAGGCTTGCTTGTCTTTTTAGGCGCAGAAGCAACATTGGGCACAGGGGCATAAACGACCTGTTGTGGTGGCGTGACTGTTTGCACAGCTTTGACAGAACGTGTGTTCGATTCATGTTGCGCACGTCGTCTTACGGGTTGTTTTCCTGGTGAATAATTGATGCCAAGATAAAAACTCTTCACGGGTTCGGCGCGATCTTCAGGGACACCAAAGGCGCTACCAATATCCAGTTGCCATTCATTGCTAATATGGTATTGCAGGCTAAGGGCAAATAGCTGGTTTTCATCGAAGCCGAGATCATCAGATGATTCAGAGATGCCTTCTATTCCGAGAGTAAAGGCACGACTGAGTTTAAACTCAGCAGCAATTGCCAATACATCTTTATCAATACTCCGAAATGTGAGTTCTGGAACATATTCACGGTAATCTGCGGTTGCGGAACCATAACTGATATGGAAATTCGCATCTTCGCCATAGAATGACAGATTCAACTCAGCACCATTTTCTGCTTCTTCAGATCCAAGCCTGTCTTCAATATCCGCGACTGCACCAGTTGCAAAGGCGAAAATAGCTGCGGCATAACCTTCCTTTTCACTGCCCAGAAAGCGGAGTTTTGCAGTTGCCTTGAGATGTCTTATGCCACTGGTGTTGTTTTCATCATTGGAGACATAGCTTGTGAGTAGACCAAGTTCAACATAGTCGGCCAGACCATAATTGATTCCAAAAGTCGCAAACAGATCGTAGTCATTCAGGTTGGCACCAACAATATTAAATGTATCCATACCAGTTTGCTGGTAAATACTGAAGTCATTGTGAGGCTGAATATCCGCAGTCCGCATCCAGCTCAGGCCACTTCCTCCCATGCGTGAATTTGTCGCGGCATGTGTGACGGTAGTACAGAGAATTAGAATTGTTATAAATAGCAGAAGTCGGGAACCAGCTTCAGGGGCGAAGTTACTTTTCATGTTTTCCTTCCATTTTCTTTGTTCGCCAGTATACCTAATCTTTTTGTCAGTTTGTAGTTTTTGAGACTGAGAATATAAAATGGATTATATATTTAATATATTAAAAACAATAACTTATTTAATATAATAAAAATTCAATATAGCTATGCTGAGGAATATTTTTGCTACACTTTGATGAGAATTTCAAACAATAAAGCAGCTTCAGAATGACGCTAAAGTGGATTTCCCTGTTCCTGGTGATTGTGGGTGTGTTCGTTCTGCTCATTTCACTGGTCCCAACCAAACAGATCTGTCGAGATCACTCAAGGCAGCCGCAGGCCTTCGGCTGGAATATCCTGTTTGTACTGATATGTATGTTTATTGTTGGCTATGCAGCTTATGCGGCCACGCTTTTAAAGCTTCAGGGCTCAGTCGTTGAGTTTGTTGTTGCGCTGATCCTGTTTGGTGGAAGCCTGTTTGTTATGTTGGTGGCACGTTTAAGCCTGTTAAGTATTCAGGAAGTTAAACGTATTGCCGCACTGGAGCGCTACCATGCCTTACATGATGAATTAACAAACCTCCCCAATCGCACATTACTTTATGAACGTATGAACCAGCTGATTATCTCAGCGAAACGCAATCAAACGCCCATGATTGTAATGATCATGGATTTAAATCAGTTCAAAGAAGTCAATGATACGCTAGGCCATCATTGTGGCGATCAGTTACTGCAACAGGTTGCCCCACGGATAAAATCTGCCTTGCGTGAATCAGATACCGTAGCACGTCTTGGTGGTGACGAGTTTGCCTTTATCCTGCCGGATACAGATATAGAAGGCGCGAAAACAATTTGTGAAAAAATGATTCAGGCGATGGATAAACCATTTACCGTTGAGGGGCATAGTTTAAAAATAGGTGCAAGTATCGGTTTTGCCAAATACCCTGATGATGCGCGTGATAGTGATACGCTGTTACAGAAAGCAGATGTGGCAATGTATGTCGCCAAACATGACAGTAGCGGTTATGCGATTTACGATGTGGATCGAGATCTGCATTCGTTAAACCGATTAATGATTATTGGTCAACTGCATGAGGCGATCCGCAAGAATGAATTCGAAATTCATTATCAACCTGTCATCAATGTTAAAACGGGAAGAATATGGGGTGTTGAGGCTTTAGTAAGATGGAATCATAAAATGCTCGGCCTGTTAGGGCCAGGAGAATTTATTCCGATTGCGGAACAATCAAGTATCATAAATGAATTAACCTTGTGGGTGATCAACAGGTCAATTGAACAATTTAGCAGCGTACAGCAATATGACAAGAATATGCGCCTGTCGATTAATATATCTGTTAAAGATATTCAGGACAGTAGTTTTGTAGAGAATATCTCATCGATTCTGGTGAAACATAATTTTGATGCCGGCAAACTTCATATTGAAATAACCGAAAGCAGTATGATGACAGATTCAAAACAGGCACATTCGGTAATTGCTGAGCTACATAAATCTGGTGTGAATATGTCGATTGATGATTTTGGTACGGGCTTCTCATCACTGTCATACCTGAAACAGTTGCCTGCGAAAATATTGAAAATTGATAAGACCTTCGTCATCGATATGATCGACGATGATAACGATGCCGTTATTGTCAGATCAACCATCGATCTGGCGCATAATATGGGACGTCTCGTTATCGCAGAAGGTGTTGAGAATAAGGAAACGCTGGAGATACTGGAAATACTTGGCTGTGATTATGCGCAGGGTTTTTATATCTGTATGCCGCTGACAATCGATAAGCTGGCGAAATGGGTTTCTTTAAAAAATAAAATACCACTGGTCGTGAATTAATTATTTGGATGCCATAGCTACAGTATAATTGGTGCCTTGCTTACATTTTTTATAATTACCAAAAATTTCCTTAAAATTCCGTTTTATATAATTTCTTAGTCCATTAATGGTCACGACATAGATACGACCGCCAGGATTAAGTTGTTTGTAGGCATCATGCATAAACAGACTGAGCATCTCATTACCGACTTTGGCTGGAATGTTCGAAGCAACAATATCAAATTTTTTGTCGCCAATGCTTGCAAAGCCATTACTGAGAAGAGCCTCTGCGTTTGATATTTTATTATTGGCAATATTCTTGTTCGCATACTCAACCGCGATAAAATCACGATCAACCAGCGTTGTTTTGCCTTCGGGTGAGAGTTTGGCCAGCGTGAGTCCGATAGGCCCATAGCCACAACCCAAGTCAAGACAGTTATCATCCACTTTAACATCAATATATTTTAATAGCAGCTCCGTACCTTCATCGATTTCCCGTGGTGAGAATGTACCCCAGGTGCTGTGCAAGGTCAGGGGTACATCACGCATATTGGAGCGAACAACAATGTCTTCACGTAATTTATTTAGTTCGGAGTCAGATAGCATAGGGGTATTGTATCGGTAGAATATATTTCATGCTAGAGCGATGTAGATAGTGAGCTATTATGAAACTCCAACATACTTCCATATTGACCATGGCGGATGCGGCTTATACCGGCATTCTTAACCTGAATACGATAAAGACCAATGGGTGCTGAATGAGTAACGTGAGCAACAACGGCGCGTATGACCCCT
>JAOULB010000391.1 GCA_029882235.1 Gammaproteobacteria bacterium
CCTTCGCTCTGCGCTTGATGCCATTATCGCCATTGATAAACATGGAATTATCGATACCGTGAACCATGCAGCTGAACGCATTTTTGGCTATAGCGCAAAAGAAATGGTTGGAAAAAATATCAGTTTTATTATGCCTGAGGCTCACAGCAAGCAACATGACTCTTATTTAAAAGAATATTTCAAAAAAGGTGGCACAACGATCATTGGCAAGCTTCGTGAGTTATCTGCTAAGCGCAAAAATGGTGAAATTTTTCCCATCGAGCTCGGTATTGAAGATGCTGTTATTGATGGCGAACATTATTTTATTGGCACACTAAGAGATATAACCTTCCGCAAGGCAATGATTGACCGTGTTTCAGAATCAGAAAAAGATCTGCGTTCAATTCTAAATAATATGCACGACACTTTTTATCGTACTGATACAGAAGGGAATATCACTCAACTTTCTAATTCTGTCGACAAAATTTCCGGCTATAAAAAAGAGGAGCTACTCGGAACAAAGCTGGCCGATCTTTATGTTGACCCAGACGGTCGAAATAAATTCTTACAGACGCTTACCGAAAATAATGGCTCTATTACGGATTACGAGGCAGAACTGTATAAAAAAGATGGTAGTGTGATTTGGGTATCAACAAATGCACATTTTTATCTTGATAAAAATGGCGAGATCGCAGGTGTTGAAGGAACAACACGTGATATAACAGATAAAAAGAAGGCTGAAGAGGAATTACGCCTGCATCGCAACCATTTACAGGACATGGTGGAGTCTCGTACGGCAGAGCTGCAACTTGCAAAAGAAGAGGCGGAAAAAGCCAATCAGGCAAAATCCGATTTCCTTGCGAATATGTCTCACGAGCTTCGTACCCCGGTACACACTATACTGAGTTTTGCTGAAATTGGTTCTAACAAGTTAATGCGAACACCAAAGGAAAAACTTGGTCGCTATTTTAAACGCATTATTGATGGTGGTCAGCGTCAACTGGAATTACTCAATGACCTGCTTGATCTATCAAAGCTTGAAGCACATA
The DNA here is from genome assembly GCA_029882235.1 of Gammaproteobacteria bacterium. Classification (GTDB taxonomy): domain Bacteria; phylum Pseudomonadota; class Gammaproteobacteria; order UBA6429; family Thiohalophilaceae; genus JAOULB01. Next base: position 1,029 of record JAOULB010000391.1, read on the forward strand.
ACATTACTTACGAATTCGTACCCAACGACATAAAAACAATATTAGAAGACCAGATTGAACAACATGAAACTTTGTTAGAGGAAAAAAATCTTATTGTAGAAATCTTACCTACGCCAGTAACAACTGAAATCAGCATTGACCAATCAAGAATTGAACAGGTGGTTAGAAACCTCTTATCAAACGCAATAAAATTTAGTAATACTGATACGACAATCACGATTAGCATTGCCCTTGGGGAGATACATTCTGGGCACGATACAGTACCCGCACTGACCATCTCATTCGAGGATAGTGGTGTTGGTATTCCAGAGCAGGAGTTGGAACTCATCTTTGATAAATTTTCTCAAAGCAGTAACACAAGCTCTGGTGCTGGTGGTACCGGTCTGGGACTGGCGATTTGTGCCGAAATCATAAGTGCACATGGCGGGAAGATATGGGCGCAGAACTCTGCGATGGGGGGTGCCATCTTGAGTTTTAGCCTGCCAATTTTATCGAATGGTGAAAGCGGAAGTCATCAGGACGATGCTGATATAGCTTCGCAGAGTTAGACTAGAAACTAACTAGGCACCTTCATACATAATGCGCCATTGATCACCCTGTTTACGCAGATAAATCCGCTTGTGTATATCACCTTTATAGTTATTTGAATCATACTGCTGACGAAAGCGAGCAACGATCATTGCTGGACGTCCTTCTGACTCTGGATAACTCAATAAAGATATATCTGAGAGTTTAATACGCTGATAGGTCTTGTTTCGCACGACATTTCGTTTACGTGTTTTCCAGCTTTGCAGATCATGGCCATTGCTGGTCCAGAAGTTTTGATCATAGTGGCTCAGGAACCGTTCAACGTCCAGACTAGACCAGTCTTTACGCCATTGTTCCAGTGCCGTTAAAACTTCCTGGCGTTGTTTTTTCCAGTCACTGACATTAACCCAATTTGCTTTCTCAGTGATAACAACAGGTGTCACTCCTGGAGTAATTTCATCCATCACTGTTTTCAGATCGATATTCGTCAACACAACACATCCCTCGCTATCGAGTGGAGGTCGGCTGTAATAACCATTATCAGTACCATGTAACCAGATACCACTGCCTGTTTTACCGATCCGTTGATCATACTCATTCGGATAATTAACCGGGAATGCACCTACACCATATTTGGAAGGGAGTTTTTCATCCGGAATCCATGAAGTAACAAAATAAACACCTTCGGGCGTTTTTAGATCGCCACGAACTTTTTTATCGCCACGCTTTTTCCCGGTGCTAATATAGTAATCATGTACCAGCCTAGGTGGCGTATTGTCA
>JAOULB010000392.1 GCA_029882235.1 Gammaproteobacteria bacterium
TTTGATTTCTTTTGCTTTTATAAGTCAGGCGCGACAGGGATGTCGCTCTTTGGCAGAGGGGCAGGACGCCCCTTCTGCCAAAGTCATACAAGAAATCAAACCCCAACCACACGCATGCGTCATCAGGGGCGGCTTTCTTTTGGTTCGTTTTCTTTAGCCGTTTAAAGAAAATGAACTCGTCCGTCCGGACGAGACCGGACTTAAAATCCAGCTCGCGATAGCGATTCAGATTAAAAGAAAGAGGCAAAGAAACCTGATTGATCCCCTCACCCTAACCCTCTCCCTGGGGGATAGGGGATAAGATCTATCGCGTTAGCAACACAAGCACCTACTTCATCAAATCAACATGAACCCCCGTAGCCTCGATCCTCTCCGCTCTCTTCGCAATATACCGCTGAAAGCTCGGATAATCTTCATAGGCACCGGAAGCTGCGTAGTCCATGACGGATTGAACATGGAATGATTTCAGATAGGCTTCGGTACGAATAATCTCTTTGCCATTTTGATCAAACATCACCATGGTGGGGGCGTATTGAACTTTGAGTCGTTTGGCCCAGTCGCGGGCGGTGAGTTCTCTTCCCTTTGGGGTGATAATTTTTTGTTTTGACCACATGTCGAAGCGGACGACATTAAAGCGTTTGAGTTGTTCGAGGGTTTCTTTACGTTTGAAGATGTCGGTATGTAGTTCGTCACAGTCACCACAGTGTTTTTGATCGAACAGGACCAGCAGAGGTTTGTTATTGAGTTTACTTAGATCTGTTTTCTTGAGTATGAACTTCTGGCTGTGGAGTTTACCGCTGGCAATGCCATCGGGTTTTTTCTTATAGAAATCACTAAAGGCCATTTTGCGTTCCATGCGCCGACCGACGAAATCCAATGCCGCTTCAAATTTATCTGGCGCATAGTAGCCATTCACTCGCAGGGCGACGCCGCCCTTTTCATCCAGGAAAAGCATGGTTGGGGTGAACATGACTCGCATGCGTGCAGAGATGTCTTTCTCTGTTGAGAGGTTGCCATCGATCCAGGTGACTTCACGGTCGCCCCACATGTTGATGGCTATCACATCAAAATAGTTTTGCGCTTTTTTGGAGATCTTGCGTTGGCCAAAGTTGTCCTGCAGAAGTTTGGCGCAGTAAGGACAACCGTCCTGATAAAAATAGAGCAGCAGGCGTTTGCCATTGGCATTGGCTTCTTCAATGTCTTCCTTGATATCGAGGAAGGACTGTTTAAACCATTGTGGCTTTTCATGATAACCGGGGTTGACCATGGCTGCGTCGAGCGCGGCGTCTTCTTTGGCATGAGCCGTTATGCTAAGCAGGCCAGCGATCAGGATGAGTATGACGCTGGCACGATACATGATTGTGTTTTTCATTATTATTGGCCTCGAATTCTCAGTGTTGATTATCGGGTGCGCGTTTTCTTGTCGTCTAGTGCGCTAAATATACCTGATCTATATGACCACGCCATGTACGGATTATTGACCTGAGGACTACTCCAATTGCGACAATATTTTGACAATCGCTTAGTCCATTCAGGGTTACATTAGTAAGCTATTGATTATATTGTTATTTTATCAATTTTTCTAATTTGCCTCGAGTGGCATAGTTTTCGCATATTTCTGGGTTACTTACACTTTGCAACAAATTTGATATGGCAGCACCAATATACAGCAACAAGGGAAATGCAGTAAAAGAGGCGGAAATCTCGCCCGAGGTCAATGCGCTTGAACTTCAGCGTACGCTGAAACTCGCGGGTCTGTTACAAACCTCACTCGAAATTCCCAGTATTCTTGATTACTTCCTGTCCACAGTGAAGGAAGTCATCAGTTTCGATGGTGTCCGATTCCAGTATGAAGAGCTGGACGTGGATCTCAAAGTGGGCAAAAAATCGCACCACCGGTGTTTTTATCGACTGCGTCTGTGTGAAGAATTGCTGGGTGTGATTAACTTTTCACGCGCTCGGCCCTTCTCTGAAACAGAAATGAGCACTCTGGAAGTCCTGCTCTGCCAGCTGGTATACCCGTTGAGAAATGCGATTCTGTATCAGAAAGCGCTGAAAGCGGCCCATCTTGACCCATTAACCGGCACCAATAACCGTGCCGCGATGGATTGCGCTCTTAAGCGTGAGGTTGAACTGGCACATCGTCATAGCATTCCTTTGTCTTTACTGGTCATTGATCTGGATAATTTCAAAAACATTAATGACTCCTATGGCCACAGTGCAGGTGACTATATTCTCAAGACACTGGTGACCTGTGTAGACGAAACCATTCGTGGTAGTGATATGTTGTTCCGCTTTGGTGGAGAAGAGTTCACCCTGATCCTTTCAGG
>JAOULB010000393.1 GCA_029882235.1 Gammaproteobacteria bacterium
GAATATTGTCGAGGATACCAGCATGTTCCCCAGCATTGACCAGATTGCAGTAGAGTTCATCAAAATAAAGCGGGTGCTTGGCAAGGGCATCAGAAAGATTACTACCACTTTCTATGTCAGAACGAATGCTTCCCATGAGTTCCTGCATGCCGAGATTGCTATTACCTCGGCCAATAATTTCAAAGGACTGGACTAAGGGGACGCCTGAGCTCATCATGGTCGAGAGCTGGCGACTGAAAATAGAGATATCTTTTGCCTTGATTCTTTTTTTGCCACTACTGAATAGGGGTTGAGCCTTTTTACGTACCTTTGTTGGGTTGACACCCTGTCGGCGCAACATTGCCTTCGCAATCGCAACACTGGCACCACTGATTTCGCCTTTAACAATCTGACCGCGTTTGTCGAGTCCCTGCCAGGCAAAGGTTGTTTGTTTTAATGTTTTAGTTGCCACTTTAACTAATCCTTGGTTACTCGATTAATTTCATCCAGACTGGTGACGCCGTCTTTGACTTTTTTCAGCCCCGATTTGCGTAGATCAGGAATCCCTTCTTTGGCAGCCTGATCGGCCAGCTGCAGGGCATTACCGCCTTCCATAATAATTCGTCCCATGGTTTCAGAGACAGGCATAACCTGATAAATACCGACACGGCCACGATAGCCATCCGAACATTGATCGCAGCCAACTGGGCCAAATACCTTTAATCCTTTCAGATCGGCCTCAGTGAATCCTTCTTCTAGCAAAGCTTCTTTGGGTAATTCAACAGGCTTTTTACAGTGATTGCACAGGCGTCGAGCCAGGCGCTGAGCAATAATAAGATTTACCGCGGAGGCGATATTAAATGGGGGTACCCCCATATTGGCCAATCGAGTCAGCGTTTGTGGTGCATCGTTGGTATGTAATGTCGATAAGACCATATGGCCAGTCTGTGCTGCCTTAATACCGATCTCAGCTGTTTCTAGATCTCGAATTTCACCTACGAGAATAACATCAGGATCCTGACGCAGGAAGGCGCGCAGAGCATCGGCAAAATGCAGGTTGACCTTGGGATTTACATTGACCTGATTCACCCCGGGCATATTGATCTCAACCGGATCTTCCGCTGTTGAAATATTTACGCCGGGTTGATTAAGAATATTTACACCAGTGTACAAGGTCACAGTTTTACCACTACCGGTTGGGCCAGTCACCAGGATCATGCCATAGGGTTTGTGCAAGGTTTTAAGAAATACATTTTTCTGTTCTTCTTCAAAGCCGAGTGCATCCACCCCCAGTTTGGCACTGGCGGGATCAAGAATACGCAGAACGATTTTTTCACCGTACAGTGTTGGACAGGTGTTGACACGAAAGTCGATGGCGCGATTCTTCGACAGGTTCATTTTGATACGGCCATCCTGCGGGACACGTCGTTCAGAGATATCGAGTCGCGACATGACCTTGAGTCGTGCGGACAGTCTTGGCGCCATACCGACGGGGGGCGCTGAAACTTCTTTTAAAACACCATCAATACGGAAACGAACACGATAGGCCTTTTCATAGGGTTCGAAATGGATATCGGATGCACCTTTGTTAATCGCATCCAGTAGTACCTTATTTACGAAGCGCACCACCGGTGTGTCGTCGACATCTGAGTCCCCGACGTCATCATTCGTATTACTCTCATCTGCAAAGTCGACATCATCGAGGTCCGAATCACCCAGTTCGGTCATCGCCGAATCCTGCGCCTCCATGGTCTTGTTAATGGCCCGAACCAGTTTGTCATCCTGCACCAGGATTGCTTCGATGGTCATACCAACATGGAATTTGATTTCATCCAGACCCTGTAGATTGGTGGGGTCGGACACAGCAACATAAAGTCGGTTGCCGCGTTTGTAGATGGGTAGAGTGTGATGCTGACGAATCAGCTTTTCTTTAACCAGTTTGGCGACTTCAGGCTCGATTTCGATGACGTCGATATCAAGCAGGGGCACACCAAATTCTTCAGAGGCGGCCTGGGCGACATTGCGACTGGAGGCCAGTTTTTGTGAAACGACCTGTGACACAAAGGGAATCTTTTTTTCCAGTGCATCGGCATGCGCCTGTTTTGCCTTAGTTTCAGTCAACAGGCCGTCCTGAACCAGCTTTCGGGCCAGGCCACTCAAGGGGATTTGTGTCTTCGGTATCGCCATATGACTAAGTATTTTGCCCTTATATATGTAGAGAGTTTAATTATATATTCATGTGCTGGTAAAACTCTAAGATATATAAAGGTTTAGCGCAACATCTGTATGGAATTATTCGCAAAAGCAAATTATAAATAGGTTTATTTTGTGTAGATGAAGCGAC
>JAOULB010000394.1 GCA_029882235.1 Gammaproteobacteria bacterium
GGCAATATTGAAATTCAGTTCATTATTAGGTTCAGCAAATCGACTGCTTAAGCTTAGCTGCGGTAAGCGTCGGTAAGGCTCAGCACCGCTCAATGTCTGGTGATCCTGTACAAGGCTGGAGAAGCTCAGGTATGAATTATTGAAGTTTAGCGAGGCCTGTTGTGCTAAATGTGAGGCATTTGGCTCTCCCAATGCATCATTAAAATCAACCAGAAATGCATCATCCCCTACTTCATGAAAACTTAAATTGCCAGACCAGCCTGAGTCCGCCGCACCACTATGAATCCACTTGAGCTGGCGACGATCCAGTTCGGCCACTTTGTCGTCTTCCATATAATCCAGTTGAATCTGTCCCTGACTATTTTTATTCAGATAGCGGAATTCTGTTTCTAGCATCAATCCACGACGTGTCATATTGTGGGGGGTGATGGTTGCGTCCATATCCGGGGCAATATTCCAATAATAAGGGATGCTAATTTCAGTTCCGTGTCGATTGGAGCTACTGAAACTGGGATAAAGAAGTCCCGACAAACGTTGCTCACCAATTGGGAAACGCATGTACGGTGTATACAGGAATGGAATTCCCATAAATTCAAGTACAACATGACTGGCCGTTCCCTGTCGTGATTCACTGTTCAGGGTGATTTCACTTGCGCTCAGATTCCAGTCATTCGAGCCAGGTAAGCAACTGGTGTAACTACCATTTTCCAGTCGAATCAGGTTTGGTCCCGCGATATGAAATTTCTCAGCAGTGCCTCGGGCATTTTTATTCAGGGAGCGATACTGACTTTGTTCGATGGTGCCCGTTTCCTTTTTTAAATTCATATCTGCCTTTTCACCCTCAACCAATAGATTGCTAGTGAAAAATCGAATATGACCTGAGGCCTTAAAGTCTTCCGATTGATGGAAATAATCAGCCTGGTCAGCCTCGATACGGCGGTTATCTCGCTGGATAATGACCGAGCCTGAAAATCGGGTCGTATCCTTCGTGCTCATATCGGCTTCATCGGCCTGCAGCTGGGTCCGATCAGGCGGGGCTTCCTTACCCTGCAGCGGGGTTTTTTCTACCGGTGGAAATTTACACAGGAACTCCAGGCTGTCTTCATCGATCTGAACAGGATCATCGGTTGACGCTTGCTCAGCAGCTATCAGAGACGTGTGGGCTGAAATTAACAGGGCAATAATAATAGAGCACTGGTGTAAAAAAGTTTTGTTCGCGTTCATTACGAGTGGCGTGTCGATACCCTGATTAATCTATGTTCAGATTGTACACCATTGTTGGAAAATCCACTTCGGATTAGATCTCGTCAAGATTGTTCACTTGACGAGCTGAGTAATGAGATAAAGACCGCCAAGCAGAACGGGTTGGTGCAGCAGGTAAATGATCAGACTATGTTGGCCACCAAAAGACAGGGTGCGGGCCAGGCTGTGCTGGCTCTGCCAGCGAATCCATTTTGGTGCTTGTGGTCGCCGAGATAGCCAGTGTGCCAGAAACATCCCGATGAGCACGACCCCCATCCACGGGACAACAGGCACATAATCCTCAGTAATTGGTTTGTGAGTCATGAGTCCAAGCCACTGCAGGGCCGGTTGATTAAACCAGGGGTGGCTAAGGTTCATACTCAGGAGCAGTATCAGCACACCAATGATCAGTTTTATATAGAAGACATTTAAGAAGGCCAGCCCGAAAATACTTGCCACCGCAATGAAATGCAGTACCCCGAAAAAAATCATGCTTTTGGGGTACATCAGATAGCTGGACAGGCTCACCAGAATGGCGGCGCCGGCGATTAATCCAAGGCGACGTAAAAATTTTGCTGCGTTGATTTGTTCTGCATGAGCAAGCTGCAGACTGAAGCCCATAGTCAATAAAAAGAGACTAACAATAAGCGTGCGAAAACCGAGCCAGAATGGGTCATGATTAAAATTTAATTGCACATGGCCGAAGTAATTTAAGTCAAAACAGAAATGATAAATAATCATCAGGCCAATGGCACTGCCGCGCAGGGCATCTATGATCTGATAACGGTTTGCTGTAGTTCTCGACATAAGATTAAAAAGTAAGGTAGGGTGCTTTATCCTGTTTTGCTGCAGAATAAATTGAACCACAATAAATAACAATAAAAGAGCAGAATATGAGTCAATCCAGTCCAGATCAGGACACACGCTTAATCCAGTTACAAAACTGGCTCAATACCGAGATTGAGCCTGGATATACATTGGCCCCGGCCTCTGCCGATGCCAGCTTCCGGCGCTATTTCCGCATCACCTTCGATACGCAAAGCCTGATTGTGATGGATGCGCCGCCC
>JAOULB010000395.1 GCA_029882235.1 Gammaproteobacteria bacterium
CGTCTGCATGGTCAGCAACATATTATTGTTGAAGATGTGCAGCGCGTGCCTTTGACTTATCGTCAGTTATTTACTCAGGTTTTTATGCTGGGCCGCATTGTTGCACGACAGACGAAACAAAAATCCTATGTGGGGATTTTGTTACCGGGCACGACTGCAGCGGTGGTGAGTTTCCTGGCCATTCTTTCACAGGGTCGAGTGGCGACCATGTTGAATTATCTGGATAGTGCTGCACGACTTCGCACGGCCTGTGAACTGGCGAATGTTGAGCTTATTTATACTTCGCGGCAATTTGTCCAGCAGACCCGATTAGAAAATGTAATTGAACAGTTATCAGCACAGCTAAAAATTATTTATCTTGAAGACCTGTTGGAGAAATTGAGTTTGTTTGATCGACTGCGTGGTGCTGTTGCGGCGCGGTTTGCATCTTTAAGTTATTTTCGTGGTGCGGGCAAGGTCGCGGCCGATGATCCTGCCGTAGTATTATTTACTTCGGGTACTGAGGGGACACCGAACGGCGTGGTTTTGTCGCACTGTAATCTGATGGCCAACATGGCGCAGTTGGCGGCACGAATTGATTTTGGTTCACAGGATATTGTGTTTAATGCCTTGCCTATCTTTCGCCCCTTTGCACTTGGTGCCGGTGCCTTACTGCCGTTAACTGCGGGTGTGCGAACATTTTATTATCCTAATCCACAACATTATCGAATTATCCCTGAGCTGGTCTATGCCACCAACGCCACGATTATGTTTGGCACCAATACCTTTTTAAAAAATTATGCGCACTATGCGCATCCGTATGACTTTTATAGCATCCGTTATATTTTTTCCGGTGGTGAAAAACTGGAACCAGGCACACGCCGCACCTGGAGTGAGAAATTTGGCCTGCGCATTTTACAGGGCTATGGTGCGACGGAGACCAGCCCGGTACTGACGGCGAATACACCCATGGAGACCAAAGCGGAAACAGTCGGCAAGTTCTTACCAGGCATTGAATATCTGATTGAACCTATGAACGGCGTTAAGAATGGGGGGCGTCTCTATGTGAAAGGCCCGAATGTGATGCAGGGTTATCTGGTAAAAGGTAAACCGGGTGAGATTAAAAAACCCGTCACCAAAGCTGGTGAGGGCTGGTATGATACTGGCGATGTAGTCAGCATTGATAAAGAAGGCTATGTGAAAATACACGGGCGGGTGCGTGATTTTGACGTACAATAGTTAAGACCTGCAAATAAAATAATAATTACACGGACGCTACATTTAAATAATCACATTTAAAACCATGTTTAAAAAAATCGATAAACAGATTCTTTCCTGGGCCTTTTATGACTGGGGTAACTCCGCCTTTGCTGTGGTGATGTTGACGGCATTCTTTCCGCCTTTTTTTAAACACTACTTAAGCGCTGATCTGGATGCGACCACAAGCACCTTCTGGTTAGGTATTGCCAATGCATCGGCGAGTATGGTGATTGTCCTGCTTGCGCCAATTATGGGTGCGATTGCCGATGCCGGTAACAGTAAAAAACGTTTTTTGATTAGCTTTGCAATACTGGGCATTCTGACTACTTTTATGCTGGTCTATGCCGACAAAGGTGATTGGACCTTTGGTCTGCTGCTGTATGTGATGGCCACGGTCGGTTTCATGGGTGCCAATGTATTTTATGATTCCATGATCGTCATGGTTGCCCCTGAAGATAAACTCGATTTTATTTCCGGTTTAGGTTATGCGCTGGGTTATCTTGGCGGTGGTTTGTTGCTCGCCTTTGATGTGGCCATGTATATGATGCCCGAGGCCTTTGGATTTAAAGACTCAACCCAGGCGATTCAGGCCAGCTTTGTTACGGTGGCGATCTGGTGGGCATTGTTCAGTTTACCGCTGGTGTTTTTTGTCAAAGAAAAAAAATCAGCAAGTAGCCAGACAATGGGACAGACCGTGGTATCAGGCTTTCGCCAGTTGAAACACACCTTTCAACATATTAAAAAGTTAAAAGTGGTGATGCTGTTTTTGCTGGCTTACTGGCTCTATATTGATGGTGTCGATACGATTATACGTATGGCTGTGGACTATGGTCTGTCGATCGGCTTTGACACAGGTAATCTGATTACCGCTATTCTGATTACACAGTTTGTTGGGTTCCCTGCGGCGATTGCCTTTGGGCTACTGGGCCAACGTATTGGTGCCAAGTATGGCATCTTAATCGCCATCGCTGTATATATAGGTGTCACCATCTGGGCCTTCTGGATGGATAATGTGTATGAGTTTTATGGACTCGCAATTGTGGTGGGTCTGGTGCAAGGTGG
>JAOULB010000396.1 GCA_029882235.1 Gammaproteobacteria bacterium
GCTCAGTTCATTATGAATGGTTGCCAGTGCGTTATCCGGTAATAGCTCTAGTTCATCGGGCCATTCCGGCAGGGTTTCAAAATACCAGCCCTTGTCGCGTGCAGCCATGTCGCGCCAGCAATGGTAGAAACCCTTGTCACGCTCCGGGCTGTGCCATGCCGCAACACCCAGATCTAACCAGGAGGCAATAAAGCGCGACAGCTGTGGACGAATATCATCGAGAATATCTTGCCCCGTCAGTTTTAATAACAGACCACGCAGAGTATGTTGCTGACCAAGATCATCCAGCAATGTTTTCAGTAAGCGATTCGTTTCGCGACGTACACGTTGATGCACCAGGGGTAAGTCACCGGAGGCTTCAAATCCAATTTCGTCCAGACTGTTTAACATGCGTTCGGCCTGTTCGGGTGACAGGTCAGACATTTCTTCAGGGTGCAGGAGAAAATAATCCAGACCAAGTTTTTCCAGACAGGCCGACCAGAGTTCACTAATAGCAGTTGCTTCGTCATTGGCCGCGCTTTGTAATAATCTCTGTCGAGATTTCTTACTAACATCAGCTTGAAACTTTGTCAGTACCTGATGCTCTTCAATCTGCCAGTTAAGCTGGCAGGCGTTGATGGTTTTAAAAGGATGCTGCAATGCCGCCAGATAGACATCACGACGCAGAAGTTTGTGATTGGAAAACTCGGCGATGCTGCGGTCTGCATTCAGTGCCTTGTCATTATCGATGACCTGTTGCAGATCCTGTTCGTCAATCCTGCCCTGACTATAGAGTTTGCGAAACTCAGACAGTGGCAGATAAGCATGTGCACCTAAACTTTTTCGAGCAGCGCGAAGTGCCTCAGCAAAGGGCAGGTGCTGGAAACCATGCAGCGTATTGTGATGGACGAAATCTTTAATCGGCGCCTGACCCGGTAATACATGTTCGAGATGATCGATCATCGTTTGTATTCGAGTCTGAAGTTCAGCAGAGAGGCCTGGTATCTTTGGCATGATCGTTACATTCCAATAAACAGGGCACTGAATCGACCCACGCTACTGCTGATAAGATTAAGTAATGCCGCAGGGGCAACACCGATAAGAATAATGCCACTGCTGAGTAACAGTGCGGCAAACATTTCATGCGCACGCAGATCCGTGATCGATTGCATTTCACTGCGTACCGGCCCGGTAAATAGAAAGCCGACTGTACGGATGGCATAAGCGGCGCTGATCAGGAAGCCAATCGCGAGTAATGCAATGAAACCACCCCAGCGTTCGAAGCCACCGATCAGGGCATGTAGCTCGGCAATAAAACCCGCCGTGCCCGGCATGCCTACCGCAGCAACAAAGGCCAGTGTGGTGAAGAAGGCGAAGCGTGGCATCGTTCGCACCAGTGAACTGTAATGAGTGACTTCACGGGTATGAGTGCGTTCGTATAACAGACCAATCAACAGGAACAGCGCACCCGCCACCAGCCCATGGGCAACCATTTGCATCACGGCACCAGTCAGTCCGGCCTGATTGAGTGCGGCAATCCCGAGTAAGACTACACCCATGTGGCTAATCGATGAATAGGCGATCATGGCCTTGAGATCACTTTGTCGCCATGCCAGCAGGCCACCATAGATCAAACTGATAAATGCCAATACCACCAATACAGTCTGCAGGTTCATGACGGCCAGTGGCAGCATCTCAGCGGCACGGATCAGACCATAGGATCCCATCTTTAAAAGAATACCGGAGAGCAGAATACTGATCGGACTGGGCGCCTGCACATGTGCCAGTGGTAGCCAACCATGGATCGGGAAAATAGGCATTTTCACACCGAAGCCGATCAGGAAACCGAGGAAGATCAGGGTCTGTTTATGCGCGCCCAGCTCACGTGCACCGGTCTGCATCACATCCATGGCAAAGGAATGTGCCTCAATGGTATCGAACACCAGTAGCAGACTCAGCAACATAAAGACCGAGCCACCCAGTGTGTAGAGCACGAAGTTCAGCGAGGCAATTTGCCGCTGATGTCCACCCCAGCGATCGATCAGGAAGAATAATGGGATCAGGGTCATTTCCCAGAACAGATAAAACAGTGCCCAGTCCTGTGCCATGAAGACACCAAGCATGGCGGATTCGAGAATCAGGATCAGTACATGGTAGGTTTTGACACGTTCCTTGATATGACTCGAGGCAAGAATGGCGACAAAACAGAGCAGGCTGGCGAGCAACACCATTGGAAAGGAAAAACCATCCACGCCCAGTGAGAAACGTGTGCCAAGGCGTGGGTTCCACTGATGACTTTC
>JAOULB010000397.1 GCA_029882235.1 Gammaproteobacteria bacterium
TACATCACCGAGAACATTCTCTCGGTTGTAAGCTAGACTATTACCTTGGATGCCATCGAATGGCAGAACGGAAAACATCTGGTTAACAGTGATAATATTTTCAATTACACCTGCTACCAGATCATCTTGTGCGAGTTTCGCGCTTTCGGCGAGTGTTACGGAAGCCATTAGCCCCTCCAGATGTTGAATTCTTGATAACTACAAACTTTGGCCGGATCACCCGAGCTTATAGCCCTTCAGAATCACTCATTTGGGGCGTTTCTACCTATGATTATACACAGACCTTCATATAAGTAAATACTTATTGTGATGTCTTATAACCATAAAATTACTTATGCATTTATGACTGTATCTTCAAAAAATCTTTTCTCCTTAAATAACCCCTTCTTTACGCATTGCTATAGTTGGCACACAATTAATTCTAGTTGCAGCTTCTCATTAATCAAAAGTTTCAACTAGTTGATTTAATGTAATACGTTCCTGGTCACTATAACGCAAGCCGTATTTATTCTTGACACGCTCCCACCGCTTCCCATATTCGCACCAGTAGTCTTTTAAGGATGGCAACCATTCATGGGGTGCTTGATCTGACTTTGATTGATTGGTCGAGTCATCAACCGCCAGCAGATTATCAAAATCATTGGCGAAGATTCTACGTTGCGCCCTTGTCCAATTGGCTGCACCGTGCCTATGAGCATGTGCTAGTGATACTACATGATCAATATCAAGGTCTAAGACCTTCGTAAAAGTTTGGCCGGTATAGACACCATACCATTGGCCATACCTTACCGTGCAGCCTTTGTTGTTTTTAAATTGGACTGAAGTTTCACTAGTCGCAATCAATAACTCATGCCGAGTATTCTGGCAGTCGCCGTCAGCGTCAATCCAATGCGGCCAATCTTTGCGGTTATATACTCTACTGTATGTGCTGGGGTCGACTTGCCTGTATGCTTCTTCTGATTGCTTATGAATAGAAAAGCAAGGCTCTTTGTGGCAATGGTATGTATTATTTTGACGATCAAAGTGCCCACCTTGTTTACCTACAGCGCCACCATGAGCAAACGCAAGAATAGGAAGCAGCAGTATTAACAAAAAAGTAGTTTTCTTGAATTCAGTCATGTTCACTTTAATGTTATTGGCTGAATTAACTATAACTTGAGTATTTATTGATTCGCCAGCCGCACTAGCCTTGGCCAACGGTCATGAATCCAGGCATATTCCGGCGGCGTGTTGATAGTGACTACATAAACCCGTTGTTCTTGTTTTCTTTCGGCCAATAATCCTTGAATCGCCATTTTCTTATCCATTTCTATCCAGTGGGATTGACCATCATTGTCTTTCTCCATGAACTGGTCAGCAGGTATCAAAACCGGCCTCGGGTGCCAGGGTTTCCATTTGCCGCTTTTAATAGAATTCAGCCTTGCCCAACCACCATTAGGAAATTGGCCTACAGCCTCTTTCTTACGTCTGCCCCAGGTTACCCAGGTAATGCCGCCACTACGCAACAAAACAGGCAACCGGGCATCGTTTTGAGGAAAATAGATTTTATGTTCTTGATATTGAATGCCGCCGCACATGAAAGAATTATTACTGACAAGAAGTTTGCTGCTCGCCCGTCGTTTTGTTCAATGCCGAACCGTGGTACTGTGTATCATCGACATCCAAACCCACATAAAGTATAGTTTGTTTCATAGAAGTTTCCTTTTAATGACTGTTTTAAATGTGATAGCTCATACCACTCTGAGGTATCCATCAGCGATGGCAACCTCAATCCTTGTAAAGAAGGGTGTCTATATCTTCTAACCCTGGGGTGACGAACATGCCGAGTGCGGTACCGCGCAGTGCTTCTGATGCATTATCAGCGGCTTTATTGCCTTATTTACTGGGTTTTGCTGGGAATAACTGGCAGAGTAAGTCCCAATTGCAACAGGCAATCAATATACAGGCTGGACAAGTGGCGCATCCGGCCTTAAAAAACGTAAGGAAGTAAAATGAATAAGATAATTATATTTTTCGTTTCAGTATTATCCGCAAGCGGCTCAGTGCAAGCCGGTTGGCAAGATACGTTTCAGGGCGGATTGGACGGCGTACTGGGCGGTGGAGATAGCAGCAGTAGTGCTGTTTCGGCTTTAAGTCAGACTGAAATGGCCGAAGGCCTCAAGGAAGCACTGGCGCAGGGTGTCGAATCAGCAATTAATAGCCTCGGCAAAACGGATGGTTTTTTAGCTAATGATATGGTGAAAATCCCCCTTCCAGAAAAAGTCGAAAAAGTT
>JAOULB010000398.1 GCA_029882235.1 Gammaproteobacteria bacterium
TGTCGCAATACCGATACTTGCACTAATCGGCGCAGTGAGACCCTGTGACAACAGCGTTTCATGGCTAAGATTTTCTAGCAGGTGCTGGGACACTTTTTCTGCATCTTCAATCTGGGTGTGAGGCAGGATAACGCCAAACTCATCACCGCCGAGTCTACCGAGTATATCAATATTACGCAGCTTATCAGACAGACAGCGTGATACAGTAAGCAGGCATTCATCACCGGCATGGTGACCAAACGTATCATTAATATATTTAAATTGATCAAGATCTATAAATAGTAAGGCGCCCTGTTGGGAGAAACGTTGTGAATAAGCTATTTGATGTTCCAGCTCTTCCTGGAAACGCCGGCGATTGTATTGACCCGTTAATGCATCATGATCAGCAAGATAAATAATTCGTTCTTCTGTTTTCTTTTGCTCATCAATGTTTATGAGCAGACCACGGCATATTTTTTCACCGTTTGTTTCTTCAATGTTATGAATGCTTCGAATCCAGAGATAGTCGCCACGGTGGTGCAACATGCGGTAGTCCATGACAAAATCACCCATCTCTTCGAGTTGCTGTTGCAGTACGTGCTCAGTCCAGCCCTGATCATCAGGGTGAACATGAAGTCCCCAGAAGCCCTGTTCCAGCCATTCGTCGCTTGTATATCCGAGCAGGTTTTCCGCTTCGTTACTGACATAAATAAACTGTTTTGTGCAGGGGTTTGCTTCAAAGACAACGGCATTGACACCATTTAGCAGTGTCTCCATACGCCTTGATTCTCGCTCAAGCGCGTAATGTTCAACTTTTAATGATTGCTGTGTCGATTCCAGATGTTGTGCCATGGTGTTAAAAGAACGTGCAACATCACCAATTTCATCAGTCGAATTAATATCAATGCGGTGGGCCAGGTTGCCATCTTTTAATTCATGCGCACCTTCTTCCAGTCGACGTAAGCTACGGGTGAGGAATAAACCAATAAGGATAGTGATAACCGCAGACAGGGTCAGTGCAATTAGTGCAATTAAACTGTTTTGTAATTGTGTGTCTTGGGTTAATTCATTGATGTGTCTGGTTGAAAAACCAATATAGACGGTACCAATTTTCTGGCCGGCAAGATAAATGTCTCGCTTGGTATCAAATACACCATCTATTTTTGCATCGGTATAGGTTTGATCAACGGTGAAATTATTTTTTTCAAATGCAGCTTTTATTTTACCGATAGAAGCAATAATGTTGTTGTTCTGGTTATAAACAACAACGTATTCGAGAGTTTGGCTATCTTTTAATAACTCAAGAACATCAGCGACTGTAGCGCCATCATTTGCGGCAAGGCCAGGTGCGAGCGTAGTGCCTAGCAGCATGCTTTTTTCCCGAGTATAGGTTTCAAGCAGCTCTGCATGGCTGGAATTAAACTGGCGAACACTATTCCATACCAGAACACCAAGCATAACGGCCTGGATAATGACAACACTGCCAATAAGGCGGTTAGAGAGCCGTAGGTGCATTTGTTCGGTATTCCATTTTATATTATTACCAGTTCATTCGGAGGAAGGGACGGACAGGCTCGAAATCCTGACTTGTGGCTTTCCGATATCCAGCATAGTTGATTTTCTTGAGGACATTTTGTCCTTCTGCGGTTTTATCCATGCTAATTAGCAATTTGCCAAACTGGTCACGTATGTGTTTTGGTAATTTTTTTGAGGCGAGCCAGGCCATACTGGGAATGTCTGGTGATTGAGCAAGTTTTCTTACCGGGTAGCCTTTCTGTATTGCATGGCGAGTAACATTTGAAGATATAATTGCCGCATCACTCTCTTTAACAAGAATTGTATGCAGACTCGCGGAGTGTGTTCTATTGAGAACATAAACTGGTTTTTTAATTCCTACCAGGCCAGACTTTGATAAAAAATGTTTGCCGGCCATTGTAATGATGGCCTGTGTTGGCGGAGTAGAAACTTTTTTCCCAGCAAGATCTGCTAAGGTTTTTATCTTACTTTGCTGGTGAACTAGAATTATTGCCTTAAGTGGGTTTTTATATGCGGCACTGACTTCATAATTACCAGAGTCAAGCGTGAGCAGGGCATAGTGTGGCGCAGTCAGAATGAAGTCATACACTCCTTTTTTGGAATGTTGCAAAAATAGCTCATAATCTGCGGCTGTTTCAAAAACAATAGAACGTCCCATTTTTTCACTGAGATAGTCTCTCAATGGCGCAAAACGTTTGAACAGGTTTACAGTGCTACGAGATGGTAAGAGCCCAAGAGTAAGTTTTTCGTCAC
>JAOULB010000054.1 GCA_029882235.1 Gammaproteobacteria bacterium
TTCGCGAGTGTTCGATTTCCCAGGCTTGAAACAACAGCCAGACAAATAGCAAGATCCGCACTGGTTTCAGTGATACGGACGCCACCCACGACATTGGCAAAGACATCCTGATCATAGGTGACGATGCCCGCATGCCGATGCAGCACGGCAAGCAACATCGCCAGTCGGTTATGATCCAGTCCCACTGTAACGCGTCGAGGATTACTCAAATGTGACTCATCAACCAGAGCCTGCACCTCTACCAGCATAGGCCGACTACCTTCGCGGCCAACCATAATAATGCTGCCCGGCACCTGATCCTCATGACGCGACAGGAAAATAGCCGATGGATTTGACACTTCACGCAGACCTTTCTCAGTCATCGCGAAAACACCCAACTCATTCACCGCACCAAAACGATTCTTAATGGCACGCACCAGGCGGTAACGACTGCTCGGATCGCCTTCGAAATAGAGAACAGTGTCCACCATATGTTCAAGCACTCTGGGACCCGCCAGCGTGCCTTCTTTGGTAACATGCCCGACCAGAAACATAATCGTTTGAGTCTGTTTGGCAAAACGGACCAGTTGCGCAGCGCATTCGCGTACCTGCGCTACTGCGCCTGGTGCGGATTGAAGCATGTCGGTATACATGGTTTGAATCGAATCGATCACCATGACTTTTGGTTTTTCACGCTGAGCAGTCTGAAGAATTTGTTCTAACTGGGTTTCAGTCAGCAGGGCCAGTTCACTGCTTGGTAACCCCAGTCGTTGGGCTCTTAAGCTGACCTGCTGAAGAGATTCTTCCCCAGTGATGTACAGACATTGTTGTTGGTCACTCAGAGAAACCAGTGTCTGCAGAAGTAGCGTCGATTTGCCAATACCGGGATCACCGCCAAGTAGAATGACTGAGCCGGGCACCAGTCCCCCACCCAGAACACGATCAAATTCTGCGATACTTGTGGCCTGACGTTTTACATCATCAGGGATAATGTCGGCGAGTAGCTGCACCTTTCCGTTTTGAGCATCGCCACTAAACCCAGCAAAACGCGTTGTGCGATCGCTGCTTGCCGTCGCAATTGCAGTCACTTCCGTCAGACTATTCCAGGCACCACAATCGGCGCATTGGCCCGCCCACTTTGAGGCATTTGTGCCACACTCAGTACAGCTATATACAATTTTCGCTTTTGCCATTAGCCTATGTAAATCAATGTCAACAATATTGAAATGGGTAAAGGAATAAAAACATACTTAAGTAATTCGCTCAGGATATTTTTCTCAAAAAAACCAGTAACTTGCCGCTAGATAAGGTATGACTAGCGTAAGTGGACACAGTAGAGCAACACAACAACAAGATCAACAATCTGAAGCAGCAAAATTGCATGTCATCGAGCAGGAAAATAAACATGGCGCCAATACCATGGATAAACCCCAAAACAGTAACAGGATAGACAAAACAATGGATACTGCTGCGTCGATTGAATCCAGGGTTTATCGTGAGCAGGTATTATTGTTATTCAACCAGTTTCAATTGGCCTTTATCGTTGCGGTTCTGATCGCGCCTATCTTTGTTGTCTTTAACTGGACTGATGTCAATCGTGGCGAAATCATTACCTGGTTAATTATTTTCTGGATTATTAATCTAATCCGTTATTTTGTCTGCCAGCACTTTCTCAGTTTTGATCAGGATAATTTTGATCTAAAAAAATGGGAGTCGTATTTTTTATTTGGCACCGCAGTCTCAGGCGCCTTATGGGGCTCAATCGCATTCTGGTTTTTCCCTGTAGACACAATCAAACAGGCATTTATATTTTTTATCCTGGCCGGAATATTAGGTGGTTCGATCGTCACCTTGTCGTCTCGACCTCTCGCATTCAAATTATTCCTGTTACCTGCATCAATTCCATACATAGCAAAACTGATTATGCTTGGAACAAATACACATTATTTGATGGCCGGTCTGTTGTTTTTATATGTCATTATGATGTTCCCGATTTCTGCAAAAATTAATTCAACAATCACTAACTCCCTTCATGCAAGATTTGAAAAAGATGACATCGTTAAAAAATATGAACTGTTACAGGAACACAATGATAAATCGGCGGAAGAACTACAGGCCGAACTTTCATTCAGAACTAAGCGCGAACATAAACTACTTGAAAATGAAGCATTTCTGGAATCCGTACTCGTTACGGCATCCGACGGTATCATAACCGCAGATATCAATGGTGAGATCCTGCTCGTAAATCATGCTATTGAAAGAGACTTCGGTTATAGCCAGCAGGAACTCATAGGTCAGAGCATTAATTTAATTATGACCGAAGGTATGGGTAATAAGCATGATGCTTATATTAAAGATTACATGGAGGCCAATGGTCCCTCCATGGTCGGACGTATGATCGAAGTGGAAGGAAAACGAAAAGATGGTACTGTCTTCCCTATAGAAATCACGGTGAGTGAAGCGCGAATCAACCAAAATATTATTTTTACCGGAATTATCCGGGATATAACTGAAAGAAAGGCGACTGAATCAAAATTAAAAGACACAATGCAGGAGCTGGAATTTGCAAAAAAAGCCCTGGAGCTGGCAAACAATCAGCTACAGAATGCCAATACTGAATTACTCGATCAATCCCAACATGACGCACTCACAGGTCTTGCAAATCGACGCTATCTATCAAAAGTCATTCAACATGAATGGTTCCGCAATCAACGTTCCAAAAAATCGCTTTCGATAATCCTGCTGGATATTGATTTTTTCAAAGAGTTTAATGACGACTATGGCCACCAGGCCGGGGATGATTGTCTGGTTAAAATTAGTCGTGCACTTGAAAAACAATTGTCACGAACGAGTGACTTTATTGCTCGCTATGGGGGTGAAGAATTTATTGTTCTGTTGCCCGATACAGATCAGGATGGTGCTCTTCATTTAGCTGAGAAAATGCGTGTGGCGATCTCCAATCTCAAAATAGAGCACAAATCTTCAGCGGCCGCTGATCATGTCACCATCAGTGGTGGCGTCGCATCAACCATTCCAGCGCCAGATGGTAGCTGTGAAAAATTGATTAGCGCGGCAGATGATGCCCTCTATCAGGCAAAAAACACTGGCCGAAATTCAATCAAGATCGCAGAATAATCCCACGACTTAATAAACGCACAATAATAGATAGTTTATTAAGCTATCTATTGTGAAGTTAATTCTTAAACGACTTTTCATCGACAAATAGCAATCTAATCGGGTACATTCTGAAGGTATGGACATACTCGATTTAAGCGATTTACAACACCGCTGTAACACTAACTATTTATTTAAGCGACTATTCGCAAAAGGGGCGATTGCACAAAGCAATTACCGATTTTTTATTGTCTCGAATTATATCTATCTGCTGGGCTTTTTTATTCATCTCTCATTTATTCCATTGTTTATCTATTTGGGATCAACAGAAATGGCGGTATACAACCTGTTCAGCATAAGTGTGTTTTTCTCCAGTTTTTGCGTCAACCGCAAAGGCAAACACAATCTTGCAATGCTGCTGGTTGCAACTGAAATTTGTATTCACGCCAGTCTTGCTATCTATTTTCTTGGTTGGCAAACCGGATTTTTTGTTTATGTCATGGTTCTTGTGCCGCTGGTCTATTTCAACCCAATGTGGACTTACACCAGAAAAATTATTTTATCGTTAATCTATGCCGTACTCTATCTTGGGCTTAAATATTTCTCGAATGTAAACACCCCTGTCTATTTTTTGCCTCCTGATCAAATCAACACACTGTATTACCTTAATAGCTTTTGTATCTTCCTGATATTGGCCTATTTGTCATATTTCTACAGCAGAGCAGCCCAACAGGCCGAAAAAGCATTGAAAGAATCCTATGCAAAAATCAAGGTGCTGGCTCAAACTGATGCGCTGACAAAGCTTTCCAATCGTCGCGACACCTTTGAAAAAATCGAGTCAGAAATAGTTCGCTCAAAACGAAGCGGTAAACCTTTTTCAGTGGTTTTAACCGATATTGATAACTTTAAACACTTTAATGATGAATATGGCCATGACTGCGGGGATTTTGTGCTGATTGCCGTAGCCAACACGATTAAAAATACACTGCGAGAAAATGATCACGTTGGTCGTTGGGGCGGTGAAGAATTTCTAATTATTCTGCCAGAGACAAACCTTGAAGAGGCTTGCCTGGTTGCTGAAAAAATACGAAAGTCGCTTAGCGAAAAACATTATACCTTTAATAATATCGACTGTCATATCACCATGACTTTTGGTATTGGCATATATGAAGGTAAGACGGATATCGGCAAATGTATCGGCGAGGCCGATAAGGCGCTCTATAAGGGTAAACAACAGGGCAAGAACTGTGTCATCGCTCTGAGCGCCTAATTCCCCTTGTTAGATTAAGCCCTCATGCACTTTATCCTCTTGTATATATAGTATCCCCCCTTATAGTCACAGAATTTGTGATAAAAATGTGACATTTCGACAGAAACTTTAGCAGAACACCTATGTCATAATCCGCAAGCTAAAAGCATAATCCTGTGCTTTACTTAGCCGTGTAACGGGCCGCAAGGCTATTTATTTGAGATCAACATGGAGACAATCGTGATGTCTAAGAAAAAAACATTAACTCAACTTTCGGTTGCTGGTACAGCTTTTGTTGCCAGTCTTGCGGCCAGCACTGTCGCATCAGCAAGCGAAGCAGGCGCAAATCCCTTTGCCATGAATGAGCTTTCATCAGGCTATATGCAACTCGCCAAAGAGGGTAAATGTGGTGAAGGCAAGTGCGGTGAAGGTAAGTGCGGCGGCGAGATGAAAAAGAACGCCAAAGAAGGTAAGTGTGGCGAAGGTAAATGCGGCGGCGACATGAAGAAAAAAAGCGAGAAAGAAGGTAACTGCGGCGGCAAGAAAAGTAAGAAAGAAGGCAAGTGTGGTGAAGGTAAGTGCGGCGGTAACAACTAAGGACGCTGCATAATCATGAGCATTAAGCAATATCCTGTTCATGGTGCCGGTCTCGGTCTGCGGCGAGCCATTTCTGACTCGCTTGCAGACCCGATGCCTGTACAAATAGACTTTATGGAAGTCGCCCCCGAAAACTGGATTGGTGTTGGTGGTGCCTATGGTAAACAGTTTCGTAAATTTACCGAACGTTACCCATTCATGCTACACGGCCTGTCTTTGTCAATTGGTGGCCCCATTCCCCTGGATGATGGTTTTTTACAAAAACTGAAGCGCTTCATGAAAGAGCACAACATCCGAGCTTACAGCGAGCACCTAAGCTACTGCAGTGATGATGGCCATCTTTATGATCTTATGCCTATCCCTTTTACTGAAGAAGCAGTTCACTATGTTGCGGATCGAATTAAACGAGTACAGGACATTCTCGAGCAGCAGATCATTATGGAGAATGTTTCTTACTACGCTGCGCCCGGCAAACAGATGGAAGAAATCGAATTTCTCAATGCTGTACTTGAAGAAGCAGACTGCGGCCTGCTACTCGACGTCAATAATATTTACGTCAACAGTATCAATCACAAATATGACGCAGAAGAATTTCTAAACGCAATTCCCGCAGATCGGATTAAATATATCCATGTGGCAGGACATTACAATGAAGCCGAAGATCTGATTGTCGACACCCATGGTGCCAATGTTATTGATCCAGTCTGGCAATTACTCGATAAAACCTATGCACAGTTTGGTGTTATCCCGACATTACTGGAGCGTGATTTTAATCTGCCGCCAGTCAATGAATTATTAGCCGAAGTCGAAACCATTAAATCTATCCAGTCAAAATGGCAAACAACACAGGAAAGTAAATCTGGCAATGGCTAATCCGGCAGAATTTCAGAAAACACAGCTTGGCTTTGCGGCGCATATCAGAAACCCGCAGACCAACCCACGACCTGATGATGTCGAAGCACGTCGGATGAAAATCTACAATGAATTGTTTTACAACAATGTCGAAGATTTCATGTCCAGCAGTTTTCCCGTATTAAGAGAAATTACTGCGGATGATAAATGGCATCAGATGATTCGCCATTATTTTCACAACCATAAAGCGAAAACACCTCTATTCCCGGAAATGCCAAGAGAATTTTTATATTACCTTGAGCATGAACGCCAGCCAGCAGAAGATGATTTTAAATTTATGCTCGAACTGGCCCATTATGAATGGGCAGAGCTGGCTTTAAGTCTGTCTGAACACAAGCACGAAAATAATAGTTTTGATACTGCTAAGGGAGAGATTAGTGAAATCATTCCGGCACTGTCCTCACTGGCATGGTTATTACACTATGAATTCCCTGTCCATCAAATCGGACCTGATTTTCTTCCAGAAAACCCAGGCGAACAGGCAAGTTATTTATTAATGTATCGCGATGCAGAGGATGAAATTCACTTTATGGAACTCAATCCAGTGACTGCTCGCCTGTTACAATTCATTAACGATAAAAAAGAATTGAACTGCCAACAACTGTTGACCCTGATCGTTGAAGAACTTAATCATCCCGACCCACAGCTTGTCTTCAATGGTGGTCTGGAAATATTAGGTGATCTTTTTGCAAGGAAAGTAATTTTCCCACTGAACCAATCCTGAAATACCTAGTCATAGTTTCAACATCGCTATGTTATTAAAAGCACATAGCAATATTAATAACGGAGCCACAGTATGGAACTCATCATTAAATTAGAGGCGTTGTTAAACAAAGCTAATCCAGCTGAGTTTCTTGCGCCCCTCGCATTACGATTATATTTGGCCCCTATATTCTGGATGGCAGGATATAGCAAAATGACGGGTTTCGAAAATACTGCTGCATGGTTTGGTAATCCCGACTGGGGCCTTGGTCTCCCTGCCCCAACCTTAATGGCCTTTCTAGCCACTGCGACCGAAGTTGTTGGTGCAGTGATGTTATTGCTTGGCTTTGGTGTGCGATATATCAGCATTCCATTAATGATTACCATGCTTGTCGCGATTTTTGCCGTACATCTTCAGCACGGCTGGCAGGCGATTGCTGATAAAAGCTTCTGTTTGTTTAACTGTAGTGATGCCGTAGCAGCCTCTGAAAAACTGGCTAAGGCAAAAGAAATTCTAAAAGAACATGGCAACTATGAATGGCTGACTGAACAGGGAAGTTTTGTAGTTTTAAACAATGGCATCGAATTCGCCGTCACCTATTTTATTATGTTGCTGGTATTGTTCTTTATTGGCAGCGGCAAACTGAGTGTTGATCACCTGTTATGTAAAAAGTTCTGTAAGTAAGTTTTATCCTCCTGAGAAAACCGAGTGGTATGTTTCCGGCGACTAGTTCGCCGGTTTTTTTATTACTGACTCAATAATTTATTCAGCTTATTAATAACTTCATCGGTGTCCCAGTGAATCGCCGCATTCACGCCATATTTTATTTTTCCGTCAGGGCCAATAACAAAGGTTGAAGGAAAGGCGATCACGCGCCACTGTTTTGCCATCTTTCCTTCTGGATCAACGAGCACTGGAAAATCAACTTTCACCTGCTGCATGAAGTCTCTTATTTGTTTTGGTGATTCCGCATAGTTTATTGAAATCAGCTGAAACTGCTTATTTTTCATTTTTTCACGCAAACGATTGAGTGAAGGGATTTCTTCAACACAGGGCGGACACCAGGTCGCCCAGAAGTTGATCACGGTCACTTTGCCAGTAAAATCAGAGACTGAATAAAGTTTGCCATTGACGTCGCGTAAAGCGAAGGCTTGCGGTTTCGTTTTACCCCTGTAGGGCTTAATTTTATCATCTACACCTGAATCAGTAGATTTTGACTGTGCACTAATTTGCTGGACGGGTTTTAATGGATAATCGTGTTTTTCTAATAGTGGAATAATGGTTTTGATTCGGGCGGCAATTATCTTTAATCTGTTTAACGTCGCTTCCGCCTCATCTCGATGGTAAAACAGTGAAGTTACGCCTTTCATAATCTCTGTATATACAGGCGCATGCTTTTGCAGCATTTTCGTCATCACAGGATTATACCAACGATTTGAATGCTTCTCTGCCTGAAATAGATAAACTGGAACCGAAGTCACTTTGACTACATCAACAAATGTGGGGGGTTCGCCTAAAGCAGGGATCTCTGCAAACAGATTAGGTGAAAACAAAACCACACCGATAAGTGATCGTTTTTTCGGTTTTAACTCCTGCCAGGCATAGGCACCGCGCAAAGCCGGTACAGAGCCATAGGAACCACTGACGATCAGTATTTTATATTTCCCATTTTCTGAAATTTTTTGAATCAGTTCGCCAACTAATTTTGATGGAATTTTTCTTAACGACTGTGCACCTCGCGGTAAAAATAGCGCTTCCAGCAGATTCGTCTGCCAGACCTGCACACCTAAAGCACCGAGATCTTTTGCAACCTGTTGATGCCGTGCATTTACCCCATAGCCCGGAGAAATCCATAGCGCTCTGATCCGGCTTTCATTTCCGTAGACATCAGCAACAACTTCAACATCCGCTGATAATTCAATTGATTTTTGCACGAAAGATGCATAAGCATTATTGTTATGGGTGATAATTAATACACCAACAATGCAAAATTTTAAAACTAATTTAATCGGTAGACGTAATTTCATATCTCATTCAGTACACTTGTCATAACAGCCGTCAGTTTTGATAAATCCGTGTTATTTATTATATAAGGTGGCATCAGATAAACCAGCTTGCCAAAGGGTCGAATCCATACTCCCGCTTCAACAAATTTCTCTGTTATGCTTTTCATGTCGACGGGTTGTTTCATTTCAACAACACCAATAGCACCAAGCACACGAACATCCTGAACATTTTCATAATTTCTGCATTCTGCTAAACCAGAAGATAGTTCTTTTTCTATACGTTTGATATTTTCCTGCCAGGGTGACGAAAGTAATAATTCAATACTCCGCAAGGCAATGGCACAGGCAAGTGGGTTTGCCATAAAGGTTGGTCCATGCATAAACACACCGGGCTCTCCCTGGCTAATGGTGGCGCTCACATCTTTGGTTGTTAAGGTCGCGGCCATGCTTAAATAACCGCCGGTGAGCGCCTTACCCACACACATAATATCAGGCTCAATGTCTGCATAATCGG
>JAOULB010000055.1 GCA_029882235.1 Gammaproteobacteria bacterium
AAGAAGACCATTGAAAATGCACTACGCGATTTTCATTTATCCGGCGTTGATCTCCCTGCCGATAAAAAGGCACGTTATAAAGAAATCAAACAGCAGCTTTCAAAACTCACGACAAAATATGAAGAAAATATTCTCGATGCCACACAGGGCTGGCAAAAAACCATTACTGATGAGGCACTGTTAAGTGGCCTGCCTGATTCTGCTCGTGCCATGGCCAAACAAAGCGCGGAACAAAAAGAACTGGATGGCTGGTTATTTACGCTGGAGTTTCCTTCTTATTATGCAGTGATGACGCATGCCGATAATCGCGACTTGCGCGAAGAAATGTATACCGCCTATGTCACCCGTGCCTCTGATCAAGGCCCGAATGCCGGTAAGTGGGATAACAGCCAGATCATGGATGACATTGTTGCCTTACGTCATGAACTTGCCCAGCTATTAGACTTTGATAGCTTTGCCCATCGTTCACTGGCAACCAAGATGGCCGAGACACCTGAACAGGTGCTGGGCTTTTTAAATGATCTCGCGACCCGCTCAAAGCCTGTTGCGGTAAAAGAACTGGATGAACTGCGTCAGTTTGCACAGGAACACTTTGGTATCGATGAACTCAATGCCTGGGACATTGGCTATTACTCGGAAAAACAACGTCAGCATCTGTATGACATTAGTCAGGAAGATCTGAAACCCTATTTCCCGGAAGATAAAGTCATCGCCGGTATGTTTGAAGTCGTGAAGCGACTTTATAACATCAGCATACGCCAAAGCGATGATGTTGAGCTCTGGCACCCAACGGTTCGTTTTTATCAGATCCATGACGATGCTGGTGAACTACGCGGTCAGTTTTATCTTGATCTGTATGCGCGCGAACATAAACGCGGCGGCGCCTGGATGGACGATTGCATGGGCCGCATGACCACCAGCAATGGTCAGACGCAAACACCGGTTGCCTATCTCACCTGCAATCTGACACCACCGATTGGTGATGACCCCGCGCTATTTACCCATGATGAAGTCATTACCCTGTTCCATGAATTTGGTCATGGCCTGCATCATATGCTGACCCGCGTTGATCACATTGGCGTCTCCGGGATCAATGGTGTCGCCTGGGATGCGGTCGAGTTACCGAGCCAGTTCATGGAAAACTGGTGCTGGGAACGTGAGGCGCTGGATGTCATCGCGGGACATTACCAGACCAATGAACCCTTGCCGGAAGAACTCTTTAACAAAATGATGCGCGCGAAAAACTTCCAGGCTGG
Organism: Gammaproteobacteria bacterium; assembly: GCA_029882235.1. GTDB lineage: Bacteria > Pseudomonadota > Gammaproteobacteria > UBA6429 > Thiohalophilaceae > JAOULB01. Next base: position 1,257 of record JAOULB010000055.1, read on the forward strand.
TATGACAATGGTCAGACAACTGGAGTTTTCGATTTTTGATTTTCGCCTGCATCTGGAGTTTGATCCGGCCCAAGGGGCTCGCATACAACAAATGCTGGATGAGGTTCGGGAACAGGTTGCGGTGCTCAAACCACCTGCTTTTAACCGTTTTCAGCATGGATTTTCGCATATTTTTGCCGGTGGCTATGCCGCGGGCTACTATAGTTACAAATGGGCAGAGGTATTATCCGCCGATGCCTTCGCAAAATTTGAAGAGACTGGCATTTTTGACCCTGCATCGGGTCAGTCTTTCCTGCATAATATCCTTGAAAAAGGGGGAACGCAGGAGCCAATGGAACTGTTCATCAAGTTTCGTGGCCGCGAACCGACAATAGATGCACTACTACGCCATAGTGGTATTACCGCAGAATAACAACAAGGTTAAGGAATGAAGAAGAATAAAACCCGTTACTTACTTGCAAGCATTGTTACATTTCTAATTTCTGGTCAACTGTCTGCGGCACAGATGTATGTCACTGACCGCATCATGTTAGGTGTGCATCAGGAAGCCGATACTGCCAGCTCATTGGTGACCTCCGTGCCTACTGGCACCGTTGTGCAAACTGGCGATACCAGTGGTGATTTCACTAAAGTCACGCTACCGAATGGTGATGAAGGCTGGGTCAACACCGGTTACCTGCGTAAAGACAAGCCTGCTGCGGCAGAGCTGGATGCGCTTTATGCCCAGTACCAGAAAACCGTTGTCACACTCAAAGAAGTGAATACACAACTCACTAAAAAAGAGCGCGAGTGGCAGCTCTGGCGCGATGAGGCTATTAACACCCGCAATGCGATCAAAGCATTGAAAAACAAAATGGCCAATGGCGGCACTATTGAGGTTGATACTGAAGCCGCAGAAAAGCTTAAAGATGCAGAAAAAGAACTTTCTCAGCTTAAAACTCAAAATGATCAGCTTGGGCAGGAGCTTGAAAAACTGAAGGCGCTGAATCAAAACGACATGGCCGGACAATTACAAAAATTTCAGAATGAAAATATCGGTATGAAAACACGCATTGAAGCGGCACTGGCTAATTTGGAAGGTCGTACGGTCCCCACTCCAGAAGAACTGGCGGCTATTCGGCCCAAGTTTCCTATCTGGTACACCCTGTTAGTTATTTTAATTGGTGTGCTTGGTGCCGGTGCAGGCATAGCCTGGATGGACTATAAACATCGACGACGCCATGGTGGTTTCAGGTTATAAAACCAGTGATAACAAAAAAGGGGCCGTAAAGCCCCTTTTTATTTTCCTGCTAGCTATTAATTAAAAACCAACAGCCAATTGGAAAGTATAAGATGTTGCACTCTCGCCAGTGCCACCATCAGCCACATCGTAATCATTACTGGTGGCATACTCAAAAGTCAGTGCAGTGTATTCATACAAATTGACAGACAGGGCCAACAGGGTTTTATCTTTGGGTAACCCAAGGCCAACCGCTTCATCCGTCGTTTGCATCGCAACACCCAGAGTTGCATCTTTACCACCGATTTTCATGTCATAACCAAACTCAAGATTGGTCGCTGTCACTTCGGCACCATTGCCTTTAAATGCAACTTCACTGGCATCAAACTGATCCGTCATTAAATGCTCAACAATCACATGCATTGGGCCAAATGTTAGATTGGCGTGTAGAATTTGCGCTGGAACATAAGACACCAGATCTGTACCTGGAAGCGCACCAGTCACACCATCCGAATCAGCTACATTACTAATATAATCCAGGCCAATATCCATGCTCATATCCTTTCCTTCAGAAGCATAGGACACACTAAAGCCTACCTGCTCAGCGGCATCATCGGCACTGGCTTCCTGTGTATCACCATTAAAGATGTAAGCAGAAGCATTGATGCTGCCAAATGATGTGCCCAGCATAATAACTGATTCTCTAGTTTCACCGATTTCCAGTGTTAATGGATCAGACAGGACATTAGTTTCGTAGGAACCAAAGGGAACATAAAGCTGCCCCATTGTTAAAGTCGCACTACCAAGCTCCATTTCGATATAACCTTCATCGACTTCCAGTGGGGTGTCATCTTCTTCATGTAATAAGCCAACATGCATACTCACGCCTTTATCAATTTTGGCATCAAAGGCAAGTTCCACCGTGGCCAGGGCAATATCACTGCTGCTGTTGCCCGCATAGTCCTCACTCGAACCATACTCTACTTCCATGACACCACTAACTTCTAAACGGCGTGCCCAGTGTTTTCCGCCAACAGCACCAATACCTGGCATATGCGTTTTACCCTCTACAGCAATAGCCGCATGCGGTGCCAGAATTGAGCCAATAATTACTGATAAACTACTCGCTTGAGCAAGCTTAAAAAATTTATTTTTCACTTTTTTCTCCATTACACTTTTCTTAACTGTGATAAATCATATTTTAAAAAATCCAACCGTATCTCTTAGCACACCCGACTGCTTATGCATGCCATCCGCTGTTGCCGATAACTCTTCGGATGAAGATGCTGTTTGTTGCGACACACCGTCAAGCTGTTCCATCGCCGTGGTGACCTGTTGCAGACCAGAGGTTTGTTCACCGGATGCTGCGCTGATTTCCTGTACCAGGGTCGCGGTTTTCTGGATGTCTGGTACTATTTTAGTAATCAATTCACCGGCTTTCTCTGCAATCGTTACACTGTCGTGTGACATATCACTAATTTCTGCTGCGGATGACTGACTGCGTTCCGCCAGCTTACGGACTTCATCAGCGACAACGGCAAAGCCTTTACCGTGTTCACCCGCACGTGCAGCTTCAATCGCTGCGTTTAATGCCAACAGGTTGGTCTTGTAGGCGATATCTTCGATTAAGGTAATCTTGTCTGAAATAGAACGCATCGCAGTCACGGTTTTCTCTACGGCTTCGCCACCCTCTTCTGCCTGCTTGGAAACGGTGACGGCAATATTCTCTGTTGCTCTGGCGCTCTCTGCATTCTGTGCAACCGAAGCTGACATTTCTTCCATTGAAGCCGAACTCTCCTCAACACTGGCGGCAAGCTGTGATGCGCCCTTGCTTAACTCCTGTGCAGCACCATTAACCTGTTCTGATGCACTCGATATAGATCCTGAAGCGGTAGTAATTTTTTCAATAACATCGCGCAAACGTGAATTCATGGTTTGCATTGCACCGGTTACCTGAGCAATTTCATCATTGCCCTGAGAGGTAAATTCAACTCGCAGATCACCATCAGAAATATGACTGACGTTTTCGACTAAATGGTTAATTGGTCTGGTTATCGAATTCGTCAGCAGGAACACCATCACGACGACAAAACCAATAGAGATAATCATGCTGATAATGATTGTGGTATAGGCCGTGGTGATTGTTGAGACAATATTTGCGGCTTCACCTTCGACCTTACTGTCACCCACTTCTTCCATTTTGGCGAGGAAGTCCAGCAGACTGTTCACCTCACTCTCGAGTTTATGCATCAGGCGACGTTTTTTATCGGCGGATGCGGTCGAACCGGGAGCATAGGCATCGATCATATCTCGTTTACTGGCCGCAAATATTTTAAGTTTGTTATCCAGCTCTCCAACCATTTCTTCTGCAACCATGCCCGCTGCCTTCATGCGACCCAATGCCTCATCGGCACCGGCTTCATGCTGTGGCAAAGCCTTCACACTCTCATTATATCGGCTCGGATCAATGACAAAATCCTGTATCTTGATAATCTGCGCTTCGATTTCAATCACGCCTTCCATCGCGCCATCAGCCGAATCCCAGGCTGGCCCCGTGATAAAATCAATCGTGTTGCTTAACTTTTGTGTGCTGTATAAACCCATCGCACCGGTGGCAAATAGCATGATAATTAACATGCCAAAGGTGCCCATTAACCGGGTACGAATTTTAAAATCATTTAAACTCATTGGATAATTACTCCCAACATATCACAGTCTCATTGGTACTCTACCGATCAATCTAAGCGCACCAGACTATTAGCCTGCATATCACTAATTTAATTGACGAATAAAATATATTTACAATGTTTCTCATTTTTACGGCTCCCAGTGGTGAAACTTAAGACTGCTTAAACAATTTCAACCTCAAATGTTCATTCAAAGCTAATCACTCATATTTAGTGATATAAATATTCGCTGGTTTTAACCGATAATATTTTGCACCACATTAAAGAATATCGAGTCGTAGCACTCCTGCTACCTCTTAGTGTTAATTCCAACTGTCCAAAACAGAGGCAATTCATGCTTAGTCAATTTAAAATATCTCAGCGTTTATATGGGGCATTTGCTGCCGTCATCCTGATCTTTGTCGGTTCAGTCGTTTTTACTGTAATAGAGATCCAAAAGCTGGCTGAGTTACAGGATGAAGGTGCTGGGCGTGCACGTGATGTTGCATCCATTAAAAATGTAGTACGTCGTGTTGAAGCCTATTATGCCGTCATCGGTGACTCGATTATTAACCGCAAGCTCGACGAGACCCGCGCTGATCTGGCTGAGATTAAAAAGCAGAAAGAGATCGATAAAAAAGTCATCCGTGACATGGTCGATACTCCCGAGGAAGTTGCCTGGGCCGAGGAATATAAAAAGGCTGTCGACATATACATTGAGAAATTCGAAAACGAGCTTATTCCTCTAATTGAAGCCGGTGTAGATAAGAACATGAAACAGATTCAACGCGTTGACGGAGAACTGGATGAACTTCGTGACGGCGTGTTGGTGCCATTGGATAAAATTGATGCCTCAATGTATGCAGAAAGCCAGGAAGCAGATGAGTTATTTGATGGCACGGCTATCACCACTAAATCTGTAACAATTGCTATCCTGTTTGTCACACTGGGCCTCGCCTTTGCTCTGGCCTATTTCATCACGCGCAGTATTGTAAACCCACTTAATGAGCTGGTTATTCATACCGAGGCTATTTCGCAAGGTGATATGACTGTCGAACTTGAAGTCAGCGGCAAAGATGAAGTTGCTCAGGTCATTCAGAGCACAGCCAATATGATTAATAATCTACGCAGCACCATCAACCAGATTACGAGTGCGACTGAGCAGATTTCTAGCGCCTCCGAGCAGGTTAATTCTACCGCGCAAAACCTGAGTCAGGGCTCCAGTGAACAGGCTGCCAGCGTAGAAGAAACCAGTGCTTCACTGGAACAAATGAACGCCACTGTTGAACAAAATGCTGAAAATGCGCGGGTTACTGACTCTATGGCCAGTGGTGCAGCGACTAAAGCTGAGGAAGGTGGTAATGCAGTAAACGAAACTGTCGCGGCCATGAAAGATATCGCCGAGCGTATCGGTATGATCGAAGATATTGCCTATAAGACCAACCTGCTGGCATTAAACGCAGCCATTGAAGCCGCACGCGCAGGTGAGCATGGCAAAGGGTTCGCGGTTGTTGCGGATGAAGTCCGCAAACTGGCTGAACGCAGCCAGAGTGCTGCCGCTGATATTAATGATGTCGCTGGTAATAGCGTCAAAGTTGCTGAAAATGCAGGCATCCTCATCAATGAGATTGTGCCCGATATTCAAAAGACCGCAACGCTGGTACAGGAAATTGCCGCTGCCTCAACCGAGCAGGCTTCTGGCATTCAACAGATGACGACAGCCGTTGAACAAATGGACACCGTCTCGCAATCAAATGCCAGTTCAGCAGAGGAACTCTCTGCCACGGCTCAGGTAATGGAAGATCAGGCCAGAGAACTTTCAAGCGCGGTCTCTTTCTTCAAGCTTTAATATCGCCTATCACAAAAGTTTTGATCAGGCCGGGAATTCTCTCGGCCTTTTTTATTCCATGAACCATCTTTACTTGGCCGCCCTTGTCTATCAGTGCAATAATGCCGGTCAAAATTGACAAGAATATTTAGCATCCATGAAATACAAAGACCTTCGTGATTTTATCGCCCAGCTCGAACAAAAAGGCGAACTCAAACGTATCCCACAGGAGGTCGATCCCTGTCTGGAAATGACTGAGATCTGCGACCGCACCCTGCGTGCTGGCGGTCCTGCACTATTATTTGAAAACCCCAAAGGTCATTCAGTGCCGGTACTGGGCAACCTGTTTGGTACCCCTGAACGCGTTGCCATGGGCATGGGTGAAGACTCGGTCGAAGCTTTGCGTGAAGTGGGTAAACTACTCGCCTTTTTAAAAGAACCCGAGCCACCCAAAGGTTTCAAAGATGCCTGGGAGAAACTCCCCATCTTCAAACAGGTGCTGAACATGGCCCCTGACGTGGTGAAAAAGGCCCCCTGCCAGAAGCATGTCCTCGAAGGTGATGATGTCGATCTGAGCAAGTTACCCATTCAAACCTGTTGGCCCGGTGATGCCGGCCCACTCATTACCTGGGCGCTGGTGGTCACCAAAGGCCCAAATAAAGAACGACAAAATTTGGGAATCTATCGCCAACAGGTGATTGGCAGGAACAAGGTCATCATGCGCTGGCTGGCCCATCGCGGTGGCGCGCTGGACTTTCGTGAATGGCAGGAAAAACATCCCGGTGAACCCTTCCCTGTTGCGGTTGCTTTAGGTGCTGATCCCGCAACCATTTTAGGTGCGGTCACGCCGGTACCGGATACTTTATCTGAATACGCCTTTGCCGGTCTATTACGTGGTGATAAAACTGAGGTGGTGAAGTGCAAAGGCTCTGATTTACAGGTCCCCGCCTCGGCGGAGTATGTTTTAGAAGGCGTGATTCATCCCGATGAAATGGCCGATGAAGGCCCCTTTGGGGATCACACCGGTTATTACAATGAGGTGGACAGCTTCCCGGTGTTTACCATTGAACGCATCACCCATCGCGATGATCCCATTTATCATTCTACTTATACGGGTCGTCCACCGGATGAACCCGCCGTACTCGGTGTGGCTCTGAATGAAGTATTTGTGCCAATTCTGCAAAAGCAGTTCCCAGAGATTATTGACTTCTATTTACCACCTGAAGGCTGCTCTTATCGAGTTGCAGTGGTCAGCATGAAAAAACAATATCCTGGGCATGCCAAACGTGTGATGTTGGGTGTATGGAGTTTCCTGCGCCAGTTTATGTATACCAAGTTTGTCATTGTCACCGATGATGATGTCAATGTACGTGACTGGAATGATGTCATCTGGGCCATGACCACACGCATGGACCCAGCGCGTGATACCACCATTATTGATAACACTCCAATTGATTATCTCGATTTTGCCTCGCCTGTTTCTGGCCTCGGCTCCAAAATCGGTTTTGATGCCACCAATAAATGGCCGGGCGAAACCGATCGAGAATGGGGTAAACCCATCACTATGGATGAGGAAGTTAAACAACGGATAGATTCAATCTGGGATGAGCTTGAAATCTTTTGATAACAGTCAATAAAATAACTCGCCACTCGCAAAATTTAGCATTACTAAATCATTACGCTTGTAGCAGCAGTACTCGCTTTAATCGCCCGCAATAGTTCGTTAATATCGATCGGTTTAGTTATATAATTTGCAAAATTCGCAGCACTGCCTTTTTCAACATGTTCCGGCATAGCATGGGCACTCACAGCAATAACAGGAATGTGCGCAGTTTGATCATTTGCCTGTAATAACTCCAAAGCCTCATAGCCATCAATACCCGGCAATTCAATATCCATCAGAATCAAGTCAGGGCGTTGTTGTTTAGCAATCTCGATTCCCTCTTCGCCACTGGCAGCCGTTAACAGAGCATGCGGCGTGGCCTGTTTTATCATCTGTTTCATCATCTTCATATTGACGAGATTATCTTCAATATAGAGGATAGTTAATGGTCTAGCCCTCTCATCATTTTCAGTTGTTTGCTTTACTTCTTCTGTAG
>JAOULB010000056.1 GCA_029882235.1 Gammaproteobacteria bacterium
GGAGAACACAAGCGACAGGCTATTGCCCAGGATCGCGCCCGCGCTGATCTGGCCAAAATTTTTCAGGTTGCAGTGAATGAACAAAGTCGTGATATTGTAAAGTACTCAAGCAAAACTGTCGGCAAGACAACCATTAGTGAATTACAGTCAGAAGCCTCTCGCGACATCAGCACACGGACTGAGCAAATTGTTGAAGGCATCGAAATTGCCGAGCTCTGGCAACACCCAAAAACAAAACTACATCATGCCCTTGCTGTTATTGATCGCCTTCGTGCTTCTTCACGCCTACGTCAGTCAATTAGCGAACAGGACGAAGTCACCCGTGAGCATCTTGCCGCTGCACAGAATAGTAAAGATATGATCACAAAAATTGGCGCTGCCAGTCGCGCAGTACAACTGCAGATCGAACGTGATAGCAATCAGCGCATTCTTAAAATTATTAATGTATCCGGTGTTGGCGTTCCATCCAGCCACAATCTGGGCAAGTTAATCAATGATCGAGATTCGCTCATAAAGCGTTTACACATTAAAGTTAAAGCCAGTGCTGATGATCTGGGTGATAGTGAACGCATTGTTTCTGGCGCTGTCGCCAAAGCGGGCTTTTCACACAGCAAGTCAAACAAAGCGAACTACCTGCTCGATGTACAGACTAAAATGCAACCACTGGAAGACAAACAAGGCTGGTTCTGGTTACGCGGTACTGTGGATATCAACCTGCTAGATGCCAACACCCAGGAAAACCGGGGTTCACATCGCTGGGATATCAAGGTCTCAGGGCAGACTCATGCCTCGGCAAAAAAACGTGCAAAATCTGAGATCGATAGATTACTGAAGGAAAAACTCAAATCGACCATTATTTCCTTTGGTACACCTGACTAAATCATATCGCGTGTGTAGGGTGGGCACCGCCCACCGTAATATCGCATTGCTTCATGGTGGGCAATGCCCACCCTACAACTACTCCAATTCCATAGCCATAACAAAACCTCGTCACACCGGCGAATGCCGGTGTCCAGATTCAATAACTGGATTCTGGGCAGCTGCCAGAATGACATTCGAGCTAAAAAATTAAGTATACTAGCGCCATGACGATTACAATCACTCCACAACATATTACTCAACAGGTACAACTCGCCCTCGCTGAAGACATTGGCACGGGTGATGTCACCGCAAACCTGATCCCGGATAAGCAACAGATCACCGCTCAGGTTATTTGTCGAGAAGATGCAATCCTTTGCGGCACTCAGTGGTTTAACGAAGTCTTTCAGCAACTCGATAGTTCAATTGAGATTAGCTGGACTTCTGGTGATTCCGATAAGGTCGAACAGAACCAGATCATCTGCATGGTAAAAGGCCTGGCCAGACCCATTCTAACTGGCGAACGTACTGCACTGAATTTTTTACAGACTCTTTCGGGTACAGCAACGATCACCAACGAATACGTCAATGCCCTTGAAGGCACCAATACAAAATTACTCGACACACGAAAAACCATCCCTAATCTGCGACTGGCGCAAAAATATGCCGTCAGTTGTGGTGGCGGCATCAATCATCGCATCGGGCTCTATGATGCAATCCTGATCAAGGAAAATCATATCACTGCCGCTGGCTCGATCGCCAAAGCTGTCAGTCAGGCCAAACAAACCAATTCGGAACTCTTTCTGGAAGTCGAAGTTGAAACACTCGAACAACTCCAACAGGCCATTGATGCTGGCGCACAACGCGCCCTGCTCGACAATATGAACACTGATACATTAAAGCAGGCGGTTGAAACCAATAATGGCCAACTCGAACTTGAAGCTTCGGGGGGCATTACCATCAAAAACATTAAAGAAGTTGCCCTGACTGGGGTAGATTACATTTCGATTGGTAGCATTACCAAACACGTACAGGCAATCGATCTGTCTATGATATTTTCAAATCAATCTGACTAATTCTTTTACATGAAAAACTCAAACCTGGAATCATATATCAACATCGATAACCTTGATCGACTCAGCTGTGGCTTTCAGAATGTTGGGGAGTTTGTATCGACGGCTGATGATATTTATTCAGAGCCTGAGATTATTGTGATCAAAAACGAGCAGGGTCGCATGGTTTTTAACCAGATGGTGAAGCTATTTGATTATAAGGAGAAAGGGGCTATTGCTCTCGGTGATGATATTAGTTTCCCCTACTACGTCATTACCTGTGACCACATCACTGCGGGCTGTCGTTTTGGGGTCTGGCGTTATGCTGGAAACATAGACAGTCTATCTGAAAGTATTGATACAAAACATATGACAAGTGACTTTGATAACTTCAAAGAAATGCTTGTTGATTTATTCACAAAACGCGGGCTATAAAAAAAGCCTCATAAAGAGGCTTTTTACAGACTTGTACAGAAAGATTAATTAAGCTTCGGCGAACTGAGCTCATAAACGGTAAAACGACTTTTCACCAACCAGATACCACCGAGACGCGCTGGTATCTTTTTACCATCAGAACGGATAATTTGCATGGGGCTGCCTTTGCTGAAACCATGCTGATTCTGTACCAACACACGCCATTGACCATCCATATCCTGTAGCAGGATAACTGGGACACCCACTTTTTTACGTGAGTCCGATTTAACGGCAAGCGCGGCTTCGGCATGGTTTGAAATACGAGTAATCGCAATCTCAACATTATGATAACTGGTGCGTTGTGCGCGAGACACGTAGCCCATCACTGGTTCCTGCGAGTTATTCGCCGGCTGGAAGGTCACGACATGTCCAACCTCTATTGGGCTAAGGAAATCTGTTTCTTCTGTGCCCAGTAATAAACCGCCGGTGCTGAAGTTGAGCATTTCCCAGGAAGGTGAACCTTTCTGATCTTCATCCAGAAGCAGTGAAGATTTTTCTGCCAGTGCATCGACGAAGTCACGCATTTCTTTCAGTTCAGTCTTATCGGTTGCCGCCAGGTGTGAAAGCAGACGATAGCTGTCTTCAAAGCCAAAATAAACTCGCAGGTCTTCATTGCCAATTGCTGTATGACGTTGCTGCACACGTTGACGGTTGTGCAGGTTTAACAGAATCATTTCCAGCACAGGAATACGATCATGTTCATGTATATCGCGTAAGGGCTTACTGAGTTTTTCTTCATCGACACAATCACTCATGCGCATTTTAGATAATTCTTCGTGCTCTTTAACCAGGAAGTTAAACAGAATGGCATAATCGATCAGAATTGAGGGCTGCTGCATTTTTTCCTGACGTTCAAAGCTTGCTGGGGCATCATGATTGACTGCAGAAATCAAAAAGCCGGGAACCAGTTGCTGGCCACCGTCAGGCATAATCTTCAGCGCATCATCCAGCCACGCCAGATAAGTATCAGGCACATGCAATAACCAAAGTGGCCATGACGTCACATCAAGCACACCAAATAACTGAATAGACAAGTACAGCATTTTCGGGGTACAGACCGGACCTTCACGCCCTTTCAGTTCACGTTGCTGTGCCCACATACCTGCAGTACCAATCATCATCAGGGCGCGATCAATATCGCTATGCTTATAAAGATAGAAAAACACGGCATTGGCATCACGCCATGCGCTTGTTGGCATCTTCTGATAGCGCAATGCACGTAAATGCTGCTCAAGACGCAGCATTTCTAGAATACGAAAGCCGTTGGTCAGAATTTCTTCTGCATATTTACTGTTGTCGGTTTCAACATAATATTTAAACAGGTGCTTATGCGTAATTCCGATCTGCTCGACCAGTGAGGCGCAGGCCAGTAACACTTCGCGCCGGGTATGATTCTCAGGCAGGCTGTGTTGCTGTTTCTGATATTTCTGAAACGTGCTTGCGATGACGGGGTATGCCTGTCCAATAATGGCATTGAGCAGTTCCTGCCGCTTAGCGGGTTTGATAACAGCGCGGTTCAGTGTAGACAATGACTGTGCTGCATTCTGAAACAGTTTATCCGGGAAATTGCGTAGCTGCTGTAAGCGCTCTGAATAAGTTTTCTTATCCAGTTCCTGTCGAGAAAGCTCATTAATAGGCGTCGGCAGATTGGCAAACTTTGTATAAATCTCATACTTGCCGGGTTCATGGCGTGATTCATTTGCTGCCTTGATCTTTGAGATAGGCGCCTCTTCCTGCGAAGCCTTGGCTTGCGGCTTTGGCTCCTGCACAGCCTGCTGCGACCGTATTTCCTCTACTGGCTCAGGTGCAGCTTCATTTGCAGCGACCTGTTTTCGTTTCTCATCAATATAGGTAACATTGTTTGGACGAGGATCAGTTGTTGGCGCTTGTTTTTTCGCACTCTTGCTATCCTTGTCCATACGCTTACGAATACTGTCACGAAAATCATCGGGTAAGTCGAGTTTGAGAAAATCATTATTTCTACGCAACAGATACTTACCAAGCTCATCAAGATAATCATCATTGATCATATCTGGATCTAGCGTGTAACGATGCTTACCCAGACCTTCAAAGTTTCGAATGGTTAATCCAATTGTACTGAGATCTTCAGCCAGTCGAAAATCAAACGAAACTGGAATTTTACTTTCTACTGTAAAGGAGGAATGTGTAATGGTATGGCGATCATCACGATAGTCGCGACTATAGAATGATAGATGATGATCATTTAAATATTCTTTCTGGCGTTCAACGTGGAGTTGATCTTCCACATCAAACTGAATTTTCTTGTCACCAACACAGGCAAAATTCAGACTGACATGGGTCATATTCTCGCGACTGTCTGCCTTCAGTTTGTAATCTTTCTGGTGCAGGTTTTCCATCGAACCATAACCGAGCAACGGATAGGCGACACGTGTGTCAGGCTGAATAATGTCGAGTTGCTTGATGAGATCAGAGAGGAACCCATAGATTTGCGCCATCTTGGGCAATACGGTTTCGCGCGAGCGGGCCTCTAATGCGGCCAGCCGTTTCTGTTCCGCTTCATCCAGATTCTGCTTGGCTTCCGCTGCCTTTTTTAATTCGTCCAGTAATCCCATATTTTCCACACTAGTTAGAATGAATCTAACCTTAAATACACACAATTGGTCAGATATTGTACAAAATCAGCGCCCTGATGGGTACCCATTTTTATAGGGGTATAGCTGTAAACAGCTCTATGACAATATCACTGCGCCTACTGAGGCGCAATTGAAATTTTTGCTTTTATATCAATATATTGGAAAGGTATTTTAGAGGATTTCCTGCAGCGCCTTACCTAGACCAGCAGGTGATTGTGAAGTATTCACTCCGGCAGCCTCCAGCGCAGCGAATTTTTCCTTCGCCGTGCCCTTACCGCCCGCAATAATCGCGCCGGCATGGCCCATGCGTTTACCCTTGGGGGCTGTTACTCCGGCGATATAGGCAGCCACTGGCTTGCTGACCTTTTCCTTGATGAAATCAGCCGCTTCTTCCTCGGCCGTCCCTCCAATTTCACCGACCATCAGGATGGCTTCGGTCTGGGGATCGTTCTGGAACAGTTCCAGCGCATCGACAAAGGTAGTACCGGGGATGGGATCTCCACCGATGCCAATACAGGTGCTTTGGCCATAACCCAACTCTGTGGTCTGCGCCACAGCTTCATAAGTCAGGGTCCCCGAACGTGAGACAATACCAATTTTACCGGGCTTGTGAATCTCGCCGGGCATAATGCCAATCTTGGATTCACCGGGCGTTATGATTCCGGGGCAGTTTGGTCCAATCAGTCGAGCCCCACTCGCCTGCACCACCATTTTCGCTTCCAGCATATCCAGCGTAGGGATGCCTTCGGTGATACAGACAATCAGTGAGATACCCGCATCGACGGCTTCGAGAATCGCATCTTTACAAAATGGTGCTGGAACATAGATGACACTCGCCTCTGCACCCGTACCATCGACGGCCTGTTGCACAGTATCAAACACAGGCAGCTCGAGATGTTTTGATCCACCTTTACCCGGTGTGACACCACCAACCATTTTCGTACCATAGGCGATGGCCTGCTCAGAATGAAACGTACCCTGTTTGCCGGTGAAGCCCTGACAAATGACTTTTGTATCTTTATTAATCAGTACGCTCATGATGACTCCTTCGCCGCAGCAACCACTTTTTCAGCTGCATCGGTCAGCCCTTTGGCTGCAATAATTTTCAGGCCGCTGTCTTTAAGTAATTTTGATCCACGCTCGGCATTGTTACCTTCAAGGCGAACCACGACGGGTAAGGTCACACCGACTTCTTCAACAGCACCAATGATGCCTTCGGCAATCAAATCACAACGGACGATGCCGCCAAAGATATTTACCAGCACTGCTTTGACGTTACTATCGGAAAGGATCAGTTTAAAGGCCTCGGTCACACGTTCCTTTGTCGCGGTACCACCCACATCAAGGAAGTTTGCCGGTAAACCACCATGCAACTTAATAATATCCATAGTCGCCATGGCCAGGCCTGCGCCATTGACCATGCAACCAATATTGCCATCCAGGGCAACATAATTCAGGTCCCATTCGCGTGCTTCAACTTCGCGCGCATCTTCCTGAGTTTCATCACGCAATTCCTGTAGATCCTTATGGCGATACAGCGCGTTATCATCAACATTGATCTTGGCATCCAGACAGATCACATCTCCCTGTTTGGTCACCACCAGTGGGTTCACCTCAACCAGACTTAAATCTTTTTCAACAAACAGTTTCGCCAGCCCCATAAGTAATTTTGAAAACTGTTTGATCTGATCGCCTTCCAGCCCCAGGCCAAAGGCTAGCTGCCGACACTGATAACCCTGCATACCAACCATAGGATGAAGTGTTGTACGCAGAATTTTTTCTGGTGTTTCGGCGGCGACCTTTTCAATCTCAACCCCACCTTCAGTTGATGCCATGAACACTACACGTTGTTGGGATCGATCAATCACGGCACCGAGATAAAGTTCGCGGGCAATATCACTGGGTTGTTCAATCAAAATCTGATTAATGGGCTGGCCTTTGGCATCCGTCTGAAAAGTCACCAGATTAGTACCCAGTTTTTCCTTCACAAAGTCTTTCACCTCAGCAGGTTTATCGGTCAATTTAACCCCACCTGCCTTACCACGCCCACCAGCATGGACCTGCGCCTTAACCACCCAGCGATCACCACCCAGTTTTTTTAATGCCGCATCGGTTTCTTTTACATCCGTGACAACGGTATTGATGGGGACGGGGATACCATATGAGGCAAACAGCGCCTTGGCCTGGTGTTCATGTAAATTCATCGTCAGTCCTTATAATTTTTTGCGTATCTAAACAAGTTGTCCATAAGAATGCAACACAAATAAACTCGGGATATATTTTTCTGCTGCACGCTATTTTTTTCGTCCTGCAATATGAATTGCATGGCCACTTACGGCTAATGCTGCTTCATGCAGCGCCTCTGATAATGTTGGATGGGCAAACATGGTTAGCGCAAGGTCTTCACTACTGGCCATCATCGCGCGGGCAATGACACCCTGTGCGATCATTTCAGAAACATGTGCACCTAGCATGTGCACACCTAAAATCCGATCGGTTTTGGCATCGGTAAGCACCTTAATCATGCCTGTAGTATCTCCTGCGGCTCGAGCACGACCACTGGCCGCAAAAGGAAAGCTACCACTTTTATATTCAATGCCCGCCTGTTTTAATTCCTGCTCAGTCTTACCCACCCAGGCCAACTCGGGTTCGGTATAAATGACTGAAGGAACATTATCATAATCAACTTGTACTTTCTGACCTGCCAAACGTTCAGCGACCATCACACCTTCTTCAGAACCTTTATGCGCCAGCATAGGGCCACGCACGATATCACCGATGGCATAAACATCAGGTAGATTGGTTTTACAGTAGTCATCAACCTGGACAAAACCACGTTCATCGATCGAAAGGCCCAATGACTCATCACAGATATCTTTTGTATTGGGTTTGCGACCCACAGCAACAACCAGCTTATCAACTTTAAGCGATTGCTGTCCTTTACCATCCTGATAACTAACATCGACCTTGCCTGCTTTGACGGTAGCACCATCAACCTTGGCACCCAGACGAATATCCAGGCCCTGTTTTTTATAGTGTCGCAATGATTCTTTTGCCAATTGCTCATCGGCCATTGCCAGGAAACCATCATTCGCTTCAAGCACAACAACTTCTGCGCCGAGTCGATTCCAGACACTACCCAGTTCAAGACCAATCACACCTGCACCTATGATGCCGAGTTTTTTTGGTACTTCAGTAAATGATAGCGCGCCTGACGAATCAACAATTTTATCTTCTGTCAGTGGTGCAACAGGTATGTTCACCGGGCTGGAACCAGTAGCAAGAATGATGTGTTTGGCTGAGATTGTCTCTGACTTCTTGCCTTTGGTAACTTCAACCTGCTTATTGGCAAGCAATTTTCCAGAGCCATGAAAAAAATTCACCTTGTTCGCTGCAAACAGGGCCTTGATACCCTGGGTAAGATCCTTAACCACCTGATCCTTACGTGCCTGCATTGCCGTCACATCGAGTTTTATTGTCTTGACACCAATACCATGATTAGCAAACTCATGTTGTGCCTTTGCATACCAGGCCGACGATTCAAGCAAGGCCTTTGAGGGAATACAACCTACATTTAAACAGGTGCCGCCAAGTGATTCTTGGCCACTATCATTCTTCCATGCATCAACACAGGCAGTATTCATGCCTAACTGGGCACAACGAATTGCCGCGACATAACCGGCCGGGCCACCGCCAATAACTATGACATCAAATTGATCAGACATCCTGTGCTTTATCCTTATAATTAATTTTTCAGACTTCCAGCATAATGCGTGCAGGATCTTCCAGTAGATCCTTGATGGTCACCAGAAACTGGACTGCCTCACGCCCATCAATAATGCGGTGGTCATAAGACAGGGCCAGATACATCATTGGGCGAACAACAATCTGACCATCTTCAACCATGGGACGATCCTGAATTTTATGCATACCCAGAATGGCACTTTGTGGCGGGTTAAGAATGGGGGTTGATAATAATGATCCAAATACGCCGCCATTAGTGATGGAGAATGTGCCACCGGTAATTTCATCAAGTGACAGAGACCCTAGATCGGAAGAGC
>JAOULB010000057.1 GCA_029882235.1 Gammaproteobacteria bacterium
TGTGACGTGCATAGCTCAAAAATTCTCATAATAAAGGATTTAGTGGTATGGTATTGATCAATTATACTACTCGAAGTTGATATCCTATTTCACGTCTCTTATGGCTGCAACAAAACCTGAAAAAATACTTATTGTGCGAAATGACAAGATTGGCGACTTTATGTTGTCTTATCCTGCTTTTGCCCTGCTCAAAAATAGTTTACCCGAGTGTCAGGTCTGTGCACTGGTTCCCCCATACACTAAAGATATGGCTGAAGCCTGCCCATGGATTGATGAAGTCATTATTGATGAATTTCAAAATAAAGGCTTATCGGCTGACTTAAAGTTAATTTCTCTTTTTAAACAACATCAGTTTGATGCCATTGTTTCACTATACTCAACAACCCGGGTTGCCATTGCTTCGCTACTAGCCGGAATTCCCTATCGGCTTGCGCCGGCAACAAAACTGGCCCAGATTTGCTATAACCATAAACTCCGTCAACGCCGTTCTCGTTCAGAAAAGCCTGAGTATGATTATAACTGTGATCTCATCAGACAATTTTGCACCGATCACAATATTGCTATTAATTCTAGTCAACAACCACCCTTTCTCCAGTTTGATGAAGATTATGTTGCCACATTACGTCAGTCTTTTTGTTATCAACATCAGCTTAGCACTCAAAGTAAACTTATTTTTATTCATCCGGGTAGCGGTGGTTCTGCGCGTAATCTATCAATTCATCAATATGCTGAACTTGCCAGCAAGCTTAAGTCTGACACGGGACATACGCTCGTGATCAGTGCGGGTCCCGGTGAATATGAAAATGCGCATAAAATGGCTCAGCTACTCGATAACACGCCACATGTGATTTATGAATCTCGTGATGGCCTGCGACAGTTTGCTGAACATATTCAGTTTGCCGATATTTTTATTGGCGGCTCAACCGGACCTGTTCATATTGCCGGCGCATTGAATCGACCCACCGTTGCTTTTTATCCACGACGTCGATCTGCCACCGCGCTACGCTGGCAAACACTCAATAGTTCTGACTGTCGGCTAGCATTCAGTCCACCTGGGAATGCAGAGGAAGAAGATATGGGTAGCATTAATATTAATCTGATCGCGGATAAGATTAATCAGCAGTATCTGGGCTAATTATTTTTTGCGGTATCTAACCCAGAGATCAGCATACTTAACAAAGGTTGAATGAGCGGAGAGAAGAGATAGCAGCAATCCCTGTCGCCCATCAAGAAAGCCCAGGCGTACAATGTACATCCTGATAAAACAGGTCAGTGCGTGAAGTGTTCCTTGTAATAATGAAACCCGCTTACCTTTCGCATAACGCTGATCAGCCCATGCGGCAGCATAACTGGCGGATTTGACCAGATAGTGTTCCATATCTCGATAGGTGAAATGTAAAAGATCACCTTTGAGTTTTTCTACATTCATGGTTTCTGGAAAAATTAACTTCTCATGGACTTTATCATCACCATAGGCGGCTTTGTTGCGCGGATACAATCTGATGACATAATCCGGATACCAGCCACAATGACGGATAAATCGACCAAAGACCCATGATAATCGAGGTAGGGCATAAACCTTGTCCTGGTTATTGACCGCAACCACTTTCTGGATTGATTGTTGTAACTCTTTCGTTATCTGCTCGTCGGCATCCAGCATCAAAACCCAGTCACCTGTTGCATAGGACTGTGCACGTTGCCGCTGAACCCCATATCCCTGCCAGTCTGGCTCAACAAAAACTTTATCTGTATGATTCTTTGCGACATCGATAGTTGCATCTGTACTGCCAGCGTCGACAATAACAATCTCATCGGCCCAATCAACCGTTGCAAGACACTCAGATAATGTAGATTCCTCATTTTTGACAATGAGAACCGCTGATAGAGATGGCACGACTTATTCCGTTGTTAGTCTTTTTTCGCGGATATGATAACTAAAAAACACGGACAGGAACACAATATAAAGAGCGATATAATTTCCTTTGATAAAAGTCGACGCATCAACAAGCGAAAACAACAAATATCCGGTTATCAACACAATTCCACTTATAGCAGAATGAGCATGTTTCTTATAATCTCGCAGCAACATCACAAGAGGTAGCAAGGTTATACCAAAAAACACAAATAATCCGACAACGCCTTTAGAAATCAACATTTCACTGTATGCATTGTGAGGATGACTATGGCTCGCAATATCTCGATGGAACCTTTTGGATTCAGTATATTGCTTAGCGCTTTTTTGATAATTCCCGCGACCAACACCCAATACAGGGTTCTCCATAAAAAGAGAGGGTGTCACACGCCACATTTCTATCCTCAACCCTACACTTGTTAATATTGTTGCTTCTTGTGCTGGGTTTTTATATGCAAAATATTGCGCATATTCTGTATATGCCTTACCTATACGATTGTTAACTTTATCCACATTGCTATACAACAAAATGAGTACAATTACAGTCATACTCATGATAAAAACTTTCTGAACCCCCTTGCCAAGATATAATACTGAAATAAGTATCAGAACGGGGAAAACAAAAAATGCGCTGCGGGCATCTGTTTGGACTATAGGTATAATCGAAATAAAAATAGCCGCGACAATTGCTACTCCCAACCAAATATTTCGTATTGTTTTTAACTGAACCAGCAAAATTGCCGCCATTAACCCCGTTACCGGTCCAGTAAATAAAGGTCCATAAACAGCTATAAAACGGCCATAATAATGTGCATCAGGGTTTACTATTTCTTCCCAAAAGGTAGCTAAAATGCCAAATACTAACCCTGTTAGTAACCACTTTTGGGCATCAGGAACCTGGCGAATTGCCAAGTACACTGGAATAAATAAAAGGTAACGTATTTCATTTCCCAAATAGCGTGTTTGTTCCTTTTCCCAGCCATTTACAACCGCAGTAAGAATAAAAACCAGGAAAAATAATCCAAATGCCCAGAATAGAATTACCTCTTCACGAGCAAAAGAAGAAACGAAAGATTCCTTCCTGAAATAATAAATCATTGCTAGCAATACGATGATACCAATTAAAGAAGCTATCCATGGCCGTATCGATTCAGAAAACAGAGGAAGTAGTAAAAAAGGTAATAAAAATATTGATAGCCCAAATATAAAAGCTACCACCCACCTTAGGATATTACTCTCACGAGATACCTTCAAGACCAGCGAGTTATTACTAAACATATAAGCCATTGAATAAAGCACAATCAGACCAAAAAAAGTACTTAACCAATGGCGCACTGTCACCATAAAAATGGGCATAAGAAGTAATAAAACATATACAACATGTTCTTTTTTTAGCTCTGTGATTCTAGAAATAGCTGTACGCCACATATGTTTGTCTACGGATGGGTAATACACTCGATCACCTCATCCACTCTTATATTATTTAAACAAGCGGTATGCCCTTTTGGGCAAGTTCTTTTGAAGCAGGGACTACATTCCAGGCCATGATAAATAATTTTAGCCCTATTTGATAGCGGAGGCGTATATTTCGGATCAGAGGAACCGTAAATAGCAATGACACTTCTCCCTGTGGCACAGGCGACATGCATCAAACCTGAATCATTGGTTACAGAAAAGTCGGCTAATGCCAACAAATCAATAGCATCCGTTAACTCTGTTTTGCCACATAAATTTATAATATGACTATTCATCTGCCCTCTACAGATTTCATCCCCAACGGCCTGTTCTTTTTTCGAGCCAATCACCCAGACTTGATAATTCTGCTCTGCCAGTTTACTGGCCAGTTCCGCGTATTTGCTCACCGGCCATTGTTTAGCAGGGCCATATTCGGCACCAGGCATAATACAAATAATCGGTCTTTCATGAGATAACTTGAATTTCAACAGCAATGCTTTTTGATTTTCATGATCAATGTTGAGGTGAGGTAAATGAATTTGTGGTGGCTGTACAACACTGTGACTTTTTCCCAACGCAACATAGCGTTGCACGGTCTGTGTTAACACCGATTTATCAAGTATGCGAATATCATTCACCACACCATAACGCATTTCACCTCGGTAACCGGTACGAACAGGAACTCGGGCAAAAAATGGGATCAGTGCTGACTTATACGATCTTGGTGTGATGATGGCCTGATCATAGTGGCGATCTCGTAAACTACGCCCGATTTTGTAGCGTGCTGCCAGCTTCAGCTCGCCATGGCCAACGGGAAGAGCAATGGCCTGATTGACTTCAGGCATGCGTGCAAGCAAGGGAAGTGACCAGGAAGGTGCCAGCACATCTATTTCGACATCCGGATCATCCTGTTTGAGAGTGATAAACAAACTCTGGGCCATGACCATATCGCCTACCCAGGCCGGTCCAGCAACCAGAATTCGCTTATTTGATGAAATTTGACTGCCCCTAAGCGCTGTCACCACTGGCATTAAGCCAGGCCATATATTCAGTCACGCCTTCTTCTACGGTTTTGAATGTTTCTTCATAACCGACCGCACGCAGGGCATTGATATCGGCCTGGGTGAAACTCTGATAGCGCCCTTTGAGGTGATCAGGGAATGGAATGTATTCAATGCTACCTTTGCCGTGATAGGCAATCACGGCCTCTGCCACTTCTTTGAAGGTCTGGCTTCGACCTGTGCCGAGATTAAAAATACCGGACTTGTCCGGGTTATCGAGGAACCAGAGATTCACCGCAACCGCATCACCGACGTAGATAAAATCTCGACGCTGCTCACCATTACCATAGCCATCACAGCCGGCAAACAATTTTGCCTTACCTTCTTCAAGAATCTGATTATTGACATGAAAGGCAACACTGGACATCGAACCCTTGTGCTGCTCGCGTGGGCCATAGACATTGAAATAACGAAAACCAGCCACCTGTGTTTTGGTTTCTGGCTTTAGCCGACGCACATATTGATCAAATAGAAACTTGGAGTAGGCATACATGTTGAGCGGTTCTTCGTATTCCCGACTCTCTTTAAAGACACTACCGCCGCCATAAACCGAGGCAGATGATGCATAGAGATAAGAAATCTTGCGGTCCATGCAATAGTGCAGCAAAGACTTGGTGTAGTCATAATTATTCTTCATCATGAATTTACCGTCCCACTCGGTCGTGGCAGAACAGGCGCCTTCATGAAAAATCGCATCGACCTTTTTGGCAAAGGTCTCACCTTTATTGACGCGTTCGATGAACTCTTCCTTGTCCATGTAATCGGCGATCTCACAGTCAGCGATATTTTTAAACTTGGTACCATTGGTCAGATTATCAACCACCAGAATATCGCTCTCACCACGATCATTCAGGGCCTTAACAATATTGCTACCAATAAAACCCGCGCCGCCTGTCACTATTATCATTGATGAATCCTTCTAACTTTTATTATTTTGCCAATATATTCTGAATAATATCGGTGGTTGAATGGCCGTCGATGTAATCCAGGACTTTCACTTCACCGCCATTGTCGATAACACACTGGCCCCCAGCGATATCCTCTGGCTTATAGTCGCCGCCCTTAACCAGAATATCGGGAGTAAGATCACAGATAAGCTGCTCGGGTGTGTCTTCGCCAAATGGAACCACCCAGTCAACACATTCCAGTGCAGCTAACACGGCCATACGTTGATCAACAGTATTAATAGGTCGAGTTGGGCCCTTGAGTCGTTTCACTGAGGCATCATCATTCACGGCAATAATCAAACGATCACCGAGCTTCTTCGCCTGCTGCAGATAGGTCACATGACCGGGATGCAGAATATCGAAACAGCCATTGGACATAACCACTTTTTCGCCATGGGTCTGTGCCTCTTTGACGAGTTGAATCAATTGTTCTTTGCTCACACTACCACGTTCAACATATTGTTCCGCGCGAATGGCAGCCTTCAACTCTCCAACGGTGGTTGTCGCGGTACCCAGTTTACTCACCACAACACCGGCGGCCAGATTCGACAGGGTCGTGGCATCTTCAAGCGATTTCCCCGCCGCCAGGGCACTGGCCAGCATTGAAATAACAGTATCACCGGCGCCGGTGACATCAAAAACTTCACGCGCGCGAGTGGGTAAATGGAAGGGGGGCTTGCCGGCCTGCAGCAGGGTCATACCTTTTTCACTTCGAGTCACAAGTAGCGCAGTCAGATCTTTTTCCTTTATGAGCGCATTGCCCTTACTGACCAGTTCATCATCGGTTCGCGCAGGCCCAACCACTGCTTCGAACTCGGACAGGTTGGGTGTAATCACCGTCACACCGCGATAGATTTCAAAATCATTGCCCTTAGGATCAACCAGCACAGGTATACCCGCAGCGCGTGCAGGCTGAATAAACTGCTGAATGTCCGTTAGGGTACCTTTGCCATAATCCGACAGGATCACAGCGTTAACATTACTGAGCTGAGCCTTAAAACGATCGAGCAATCCCGCCTGATCATCTCGACTAAATCCATCTTCAAAATCGAGACGAATCAATTGTTGATGACGACTCAACACGCGTAGCTTGGTCACAGTTGGTTTATCAGCAAGGCGTTGGAAGTGACAGCGCACATTCGCTGTTTGCATAATTGATTCAAGGCTCTGACAGGCTTCATCATTGCCGGTTAGTCCCATCAAGGTGGCTTCCGCTCCCAGTGAGGCAATGTTCAAGGCCACGTTACCGGCGCCACCGGGACGTTCTTCTGCACCACCCACCAGCACAACGGGCACAGGGGCCTCGGGTGAGATACGGGAGGTGTCACCATGCCAGTAACGATCTAGCATTAGATCGCCAAGCACGAGCACTTTTGCGGTTTCAAATTCAGGTAATTCGATATTCATGCGTCGTATTCAAGCAGTAATTATCAACGATGTCGACTTTTAGGACCCATGGGCCCCGGTCGATGCCCAGATTTAACTGATAAAGAACTGATTCTAGTCTGTTTTTAAGGAAAAATGCGCACCACAGTAGGGGCAGACTGCCTCACCAGTGGTTTCAATCGGCAAATAAACACGGGGATGTGAATCCCACAGGCTCATATCGTCCATTGGACAATGCAGTGGCAGGTCTTTTTGCGCCACGATGTAGCGCTTGGCCGCATTCGGTTCGCGGAGTTTTTTTACTTTAAAGTCACGATTTTGCACAAATTGCCCCTTATCTCTGTTCTGCTTGAGGACCTTAGCTATTTTACCAGACTAAGCCAGTGATCATAGCCGCTCAGACGGCCATGTACGAGATCAAAATACTGGGTCTGTAACTGCTCAGTGATCGGCCCACGGTGGCCTGCACCGATTTTACGGCCGTCCAGCTCACGAATTGGCGTTACTTCTGCTGCTGTCCCGGTAAAAAAGGCCTCATCAGCAACATAAACTTCATCACGAGTGATGCGTTTTTCCCGCACCTCGATGCCGAGTTTTTCGGCCAGACTCACAATCGTACCGCGAGTAATGCCATCCAGTGCAGAGGTCAGCTCTGGTGTATAGATCACGCCATCACGCACCATAAAGAAGTTCTCACCACTGCCCTCGGCAACAAAGCCTTCGACATCAAGCAATAGCGCCTCGTCATAACCATCGCGCATGGCTTCCTGCAGGGCCAGCATTGAATTGATATAGTGTCCGTTCGCCTTGGCTTTACACATGGTGATGTTCACATGGTGACGGGTAAATGATGAGGTTCTGATTCGAATCCCTTTTTCCAGACCATCCGCGCCCAGATAAGCGCCCCATTCCCACGCAGCAACAATGGTATGGACCTTGAGATTATCGGCACGCAGGCCCATGCCTTCAGCACCATAGAAGCACATCGGCCTGAGGTAGGCAGATTCAAGATTGTTCTCAGCCACAACCTGCTTTTGTACATCATTCAAAACAGATTTGTCGTAGGGAATTTCCATTCCCATGATGTGGGCTGAGTTATATAAACGATCAGTATGGGCATCGAGTCGAAAAATAGCCGCACCTTTATCAGTTTTATAGGCACGCACACCCTCAAACACACCCATACCATAATGTAATGTGTGGGTAAGTACATGCACCTGCGCTTCGCGCCAGGGTACGAGTTCGCCATCAAACCAGATGACTCCGTCTCGATCCGCCATCGACATCTTGCTATTTCCTCTTTACTTCAATGTTTAACAATTTATTCAGGCTAGCAGCCACTGCTGCCAGACTTTTATCACAGCCTGACGCTGGTCCAGATATTCATCTGCAGCCACTAAGCCGGATTGTTCGTCCAGTTTTAAACGGTGGAGCCGTCCCCGAAATACACGATAGGCCTCGGTTAATGCATTGGCCTGATCATGACTCATGACACCGACCGCCGCTAATATCATTAACAGGCGGATATTGTCGGTATAGGTCAATAATTCTGCATGTTTGCTAGCATAAACCAGAACGCCATATTGCACCATAAATTCGATATCAACGATACCTCCCGCACCCTGTTTGAGATCAAAAAGCTCAGAGTTACTTTTATCCAGCTGCTTGCGCATTTTCTCGCGCATGTCGAGTACATCTTGTTGTATCTGGTCTTTTTGTCGCTCCAGACCAAGCAATTGCTGACGGCTAGCAGAAAATTTCTCAGCGACCTGCGGATCGCCAGTAATAAACCGAGCTCGAACCAGCGCCTGATGTTCCCAGGTCCAGGCCTTCTCACGTTGATACTGATTAAAGGACTTTAAGCTGGTCACCAACATGCCGGAGGCCCCATCAGGTCGCAGTCGCATATCGACTTCATACAACACACCAGCGGGTGTATGTGCGGTTAGCAGGTGAATAATTCGCTGTCCCAGTCGCGCATAAAATACCGAGGCCGCGACAGGCTGTGGGCCATCGGTCATCAGGTTCGTATCATCGGCGCCGTGTACAAACACCAGATCCAGATCGGAGCCATAGCCCAGCTCCAGCCCACCCAGCTTGCCATAGCCAATGATGGCAAAGCCCTTATCGCAGTCTGTGCCATCAATCTGAAACCTCGGCTTGCCATGACGAGACACCATATGCTCCCAGGCCTGTGCCAGGGTGTATTCAAGCACGACTTCGGCGATCCAGCTGAGGTGATCGCTCACTTGCATCAATGGCAGCACTTCAGAAATATCCGCAGCGGCG
>JAOULB010000399.1 GCA_029882235.1 Gammaproteobacteria bacterium
CAGCATTATGTCCACCCTGAAAACGAACCACAGCATCGGCATTGTCGGTTAACAGATCAACAACCTTACCTTTGCCTTCATCGCCCCATTGGGTACCAATTACTACAACGTTCTTCCCCATAACCCTATTCTCTTGATTAGTAGTTAATTAAATTGTTTCAAGTTGCCACTGGCCGGACTTATTAACCAGCTGTTGATCACAACCCATCTCTGCCGCGCCACCACTTTGGTTTGGCAATGCACAAATCACACGCTGACCACTGGCACGTAACTCGGCTATTTTACCCTGTAAATCTCCATCCTGATCAGCGGGTGCATAAATTGCTGGTGGTTTTTCTGATGCCTGGCCAGAAAGGTTAATAAGTGTTTTAAGATCTGTGCTAAATCCAGTAGCTGGTCTTGCCTGACCAAACACCTGACCAATATCATCATAACGCCCACCTTGAGCAACGGCCTGCCCCTGGCCGGGAACAAAAGCGGCAAATACGACACCGGTGTGATAGTTATAACCACGCAGCTCAGCCAGATCAAAATGTACAGGGACATCCAGACCACGCTCACTCAAAATGGTGGCCAGATTTTGTAAGTAATCGATCGCAGCCACAACTGATTTATCCGCCGGCTTGTATAGCTTCTTGGCTTCAGCAAGCACACTGATGTCGCCATTTAATTCTGACAGACTTAAAAAGTCGTTACCTACTTTGGCTGGAGTTTTCCAGCTTGCGAATAATGCTTCCATATCCGGGCGAGACTTCCGCTGCAGGGCATCAAACAACTCAGTTTGCTGGGTCTCATTGAAACCTGCCTGCTTGATCAGACCACGATAAATTCCAACATGCCCCAGATCAATGGATAGATTTTGCACACCACATTGTTGCAGTGTTTCGATCATCAGGCTCAGAATCTCTACATCACTTTCAATACCGTCGTGGCCATAAAGTTCTGCACCCACCTGTAAAGGCGTTCTTGAAGCGGCAAATCCATCTGGCCGGGTGTGCAAAACGGTTCCAAGATAACAAAGTCTGCTGGGCGCCTGAGTTTTCAGGTGGTGCGCATCAATACGCGCAACCTGTGGCGTCATATCTGCACGTACACCCATTAAGCGACCCGTGAGTTGATCTGTGAGTTTGAATGTTTTCAGGTCAAGGTCGTGACCGGTACCGGTCAATAAGGATTCGATATATTCGATGAATGGAGGCATCACCAGGTCATAGCCCCAGCAGGCATACAGATCAACGAGCTGGCGGCGTAACGCCTCCAGTTGTCGTGCCTGTGGCGGCAGGACTTCTTCAATGCCTTCAGGCAGTAACCAGCGATCGCTTTCTTTCATGGACCTGTCTTTGCTTTGATAGTCAGCTTTTGACGATATAGAGTAACACAGCACCCAGGATCATGATCACCAGACCCCAGGTTCGCAGAAAACGGTCATCCATTTCCGTCATCATGTGCATGGTACGACGAAAGGCGCGAGGATTGATCGAAGGCAGTAATCCCTCGATAACCATCACTAAAGCTATTGCACCCAGTATCTCTTGCCACATCGGTCATACATCCTTCATCGCTCAACGATTAGCGATTTATTTTTTATTCGACTGCCGTCTACTCTTAAAGTAATCAAAGAACTCCGAGTCCGGCTCGAGAACCAGCACATCATCTTCGCGGCTGAATGCCTGGCGATAGGCATCAAGACTACGATAGAAAGAATAGAATTCAGGATTACGATTATAGGCCCGCGCATAAATCTCGGATGCCTTGGCATCACCTGAACCACGAACCTTTTGCGATTTACTGTAGGCCTCGGCCTTCAGTACAGTAACCTGACGATCAGCATCAGCACGAATCTTTTCTGCTGCTTCAGCACCACGTGAACGATAATCTTTCGCGACACGGGTACGTTCGGCAACCATACGATTAAAGACCGATTCGCTGATATCGACGGAATAATCGATACGCTTGATACGCACATCCACCACCTCGATACCAAACTTTTTCACCTGCTCATTCGATACCTTGGTTGTGGTATCCATAATTTCACGCCGTTCACCGGATAACAATTCCAGAATCGTACGCTTACTAAACTCATCACGCAGACCGTCATTGATAATGGTGTAGATACGCTCCATTGCGGTACGTTCATTACCACCGGACATGGATTTGTAATAGGTTGCCACTTCCCTGATGCGCCATTTGACAAAGAAGTCGACATTCACATTCTTCTTTTCTTTGGTCAAATAGAGTGCCGGACGT
>JAOULB010000400.1 GCA_029882235.1 Gammaproteobacteria bacterium
ACGGTCAGCGAGCATTTCACCTGCGACCAGATTATCTGCATCAATCACTGTAGCGGGTTCTGCATCTTTTGTTTCGCTTACTGGTTTAGACAAATCGACGACCAGTTCATCTGAACCGTTAATTGAATCAGGGCCATTGAGTTCGGGCTCTCTACCATCGGCACGGGCAATTACGGTCTGCAAGGTTTCATCGGCCATATTCTTGAGTGCTTCATTTGAGCTATCTGCAACTTTTTGCAGGGCGGACTGAATTTCTGGCAAGTGTTCTTTATCTGCTAGTTTTTGTAGTGCCTGCATAATTTCGCGACCAAGGCTGGCAGCATTCTTCGACAGGAGTTGTAATAAGGGTTTGATTACCGCTTTTTCGTTCAGCTTGCCCAGGGCCTGAATAGCAACAGGAGCTGATTCAGGAAATTTTGGAATCATTTTCAATAGCGGTGTGGCTGCGCGTTTATCACCCATTTGGCCTAATGCATCGGCGGCACGTTCACGGACCCACCAGTCATCATCATTCAGTGCAGTCACAAGATGTGAGACCGCACGTTCATCTTTAATTGAGTTCAGAATTTCAACGGCTGTACGACGCATGAACTCATCTTTATCTTTTATTAAGGACAGCACGGCCTCAACGACTTTTGGGCCACCAATACTACCAAGGGCATCAGCTGCACGAACCTTGACCCACCAGTCTTTATCGCGCATCGCGGTGAGCAGATCTTTAATCGCGCGGGGGTCGCCGACTTCATTTAAAACTTCTACAGCAGCACGTCGCACATACTCAGAGTCATCCTGCAGAATATCAATCAGATACTTAACCGTTTCTGGGTCATTGATCTTGATTAAGGTTTCCATGGCCTGATTTTGCACAGTCAGGTCAGGATCCTTGAGCAAAGTGCATATTGGTTTTACCGGGATCTTGACGGTCATATTCGACAAACCTTCAAGTGCGGTTTGACGAACTGCTTTGTGCGAGTCAGCCAGCATGCGCAGCATGGTGTCGCGCGCTAGTTCATTATCAAACCGGGCGATGATGCGGGCGACGTGATAACGGATATTCGTGTCGGTGTGTTCAGTGTATTTTAATAAAACGCTGATTTGACTTTCATCGACCGCTTCTTCAAGCACCTTCAGGATAAGCAGGCGAATATTTTTCTCGACCTTATCCAGCATGGCCAGCAGGGTGCTACTGTTTAATTTATCTTTGTGGGCAAGTAAAATCTGTACGAGCGCATTCTTTGGGATATCGGGGTCATCAAAGAGTTCAAACATCCGGTTTGGGTCAAACCGTGTGGAGCTGGCCAGAATACGCATACAGGCTGCAACAATGCGTTTATCGGGTTCAGCCAGACCTTCTACATAATGGGGCAGGGTCTTGTTATCCAGCATGCTGATTAATAGTGTTTCAACCGGTGAGTTGGGCTGACATTCAGCCAGTGCCTCAATGAGTTTTGGGATTGCGGGCTCCCCGATCTGTTTTATTTTCGCAAAGGCCTCCTTGGCCTCCAGACTATTGGTACTACTCTCCAATAGCGTGGAAATCGCTTTGTTCGCCTTGAATCCTTTTAACAAGCTCATTCTGATGCGTTAACCTTTTGTCCTGATTTTATCGCTTTGTATTGTTTTTATAAGTGTTTTTACGCACACCTGCATATGCCTCGATATGGCTGCAGGTCTAAAGTCAGGAGAAATCCATCCGTTTAAATTACCAACTTTAAATTATAACTCTAATATTGTGGCTGAGGGAGAAGGGAGCGACATTATATCGAGAAAATTTTATAAATCTAAATATATTTCAGACAGTTATAAATAAAACTAATTTTAATATAGTTAATCGCTGAGAGCTAAATATTATCTCCATCTAAACCCGCCCTGCACGCACAAATCGTTTTGACCAGTAGGGGCTGTCCAGGCGACCAATCGAGACTTTTTTGCCCGAAGATGGTGCGTGAATAAACTCATTGTCACCAAGGTAGATGCCAACATGTGATATGCGTGAGCGCGAGATTCGAAAGAACAGTAAATCACCAGCACGCATCTGTGATTTTTTGATTGGCCTGCTGTATTTAAATTGTCCAATAGTCGTCCGCGGGAGATTGACACCAGCCCTGTTGTAGCTGAACAGGACCAGACCACTGCAGTCGAAGCCGCTAACTGGATTCTGCCCACCATATCGATAGCGAACGCCCAACATCTCTTTTGCACTGGAGATGACCTGGTCTGGATTGGCTGCAGCCGAACC
>JAOULB010000233.1 GCA_029882235.1 Gammaproteobacteria bacterium
CTGTCAGGACAGAGTCGAAGGTCCTGCGACGGATCATTATCCGTGGCAAATAAATCATCTGCCCCATGGCCATACCCGAATCTTTGGTATTGAGCTTGAACGAACACGATTAAATGAAGCGACAGCGCAGTTGGGTCGTCGTTATAAACTGGCCCTGTTTGAGAATGCCGATAGTAAGCTGTCACTCGAAGTCTATTATTCAGAGTTTACTCGTCGAGGATTATCTGCCCGACTCATTTTGACGCTGGATGTTACAGAAAAATTATTAAATGAGTTTAAGCAGGCAGCAAAAAGTAAGGAAAAATTACTCAGTGGTGTGTTGCAATATGAGTTATCAGATCAATCGATAAATAAAACCGCTGATCTCATTATCAAGTCAATGACTTATCTACCATTTGCAAACCTGAAAGAAGAAGTTGTGCTGGCGCGTTTTGGTGCACCGGCCGAAAAAATTCGTACCCATGAACAGGCTGTGCACTGGCTTTATCCTGACAAGGGGCTGGATATTATTCTGAGTGAAGAAGGCCGAGATATATTGCAGTATGTTAAGCCATCACGATTCGAGTCAGTGGCTAAACCATTGCGCCGTTAAACGGCATCAAGTTCTTTGATGCGCTGATTGTCCATTGGCGCTTTCGAGTCAGTAAAACTCACCACCCGATTTCGTCCCTGCTCCTTAGCCTGATATAAGGCCGTATCTGCATTATGAACCAGGGCAGCACCAACCTCTGCTGCAGACAGGTCACCCTGTGGATGCACCGTATCACAACCAATCGAAATGGTAATATGACTACTGACGGTTTCGGATAGCTGGTGCGTATGTTCAGAAATACTAAAGCGAATACGCTCGGCGATGTTTTCTGCCAACTGCTGATCGGTATTCGTCAATAAAATTGAAAACTCTTCACCACCATAACGGGCCAGTACATCACTGGCACGCATCTGACTTTTAATTATTCGCGCCACTTCCTGTAACACCCGATCACCGATCTGGTGGCCATACTGATCATTAAATTTCTTGAAGTGATCAATATCAATAAACAGACAGCTGAGTGGCTTGTCATTACGATCGGCGCGATCAACTTCTTCCAGCATGCGTTGATCAAAATAGCGACGGTTATGGATAGTCGTGAGTGGATCAATCAATCCGATTTGTTTAATGCGTTCTTTATTTAGCGCATTTTCCAGACAAATAGTCAGCACAGAACTAAATTGCTGAAAGAAGTCGGTCGCCGCACCCTGCACAAAACGATTATCGGCAAAGCTGCCAAGATTAAGTGTGCCAACGCGTTTTTTATTGCGCATTAATGGCAGGATAGCGACACTGGCCGGTTTTTGTTGTTCGTCCGGGAAAAAGAAATCGTCCTGATCTTTATGAAACAGATCAAGCTGTGGTGTGGTTTTACCTGCAAGTAATTTGTTCAGGTCTTTTGATTTATTCACAAAAATCAAACCGGGCATACTATTGTAATCAACACCGGCGTTGGCCAGTGTGCGCCTGATGTCATATTTTTTATCAATCAAGGTTAGTGTGAGCACATCCAGTTGGGCAGATTCGCGATACTGGTTAAAGATAATATCGATGACCGTGGGCAGGTCAGGTGCTTCGAGTAATTGCAGAGTAATATTATGAAAGCGCAGGAATTTTTTTTCGTTCTCCTTGGCTTCGCGCAAATAGGCTCGGAGTTGACGTTTAAGCTGGATATTTTCGCTGTGTAAATCAGCAGACATCGTTTTATTGATCCATGAGTTAACGGCCTATTTGAGAAATTAAAGAAAAAAGTTGTTCCTTACTGACAGGCTTACTCAAAAACTCATCCATACCAGCGGCCAGACAGTTTTCCCGATCCTCGGTTGTGGCATTGGCGGTGAGGGCGACAATGGGGATGTGCTGATCACCAGTCTCCATTTTGCGCCAGTTGCGAGTAGCTTCCAGGCCATCCATCACCGGCATGCGCATATCCATCAGGACAAGGTCGTAAGTGCCTGTTTGCAGGGCAGTAATTGCCTCCTGACCATCGTTAACCCGGGTCGCATTGTGGCCCCCTTTGGCCAGGTATGTGGTGATCACTTTGGCGTTAATATCGCTATCCTCGGCAATGAGTATATTAAGAGCCTGTGTTGGAACAGTTTCTTCTTCACCGGTCTGGGTTTTGTTGTCTTTTTTATGAATAAAACAACTCACCAGATCTTCCAGCTGTATCGGCAGAAGAAGATTTTTATTGAATACTTCCTGTGTGCCTGTGTTTGAGCGCACAGTATTGATATGCGACAGGAATATTATTTTTAAATTATTGTTTCGCCGGCTGCGAATTTTCTCCGCAAGCTCGGAACATTGGTCAGTACAGGCATTATCGCTCAGGAAAATAACGAGCTCGGAGGAACTGTTTGCCGAATCTAGCTGACTGAGTAGCTGCTCGGGGTTGTCCGGGCACTGGCACTCGATGCCGATATGGCGGCAGTACTCTTTAAAGATAGACTGGCTGTTAGTATTCGTTTCCAGCAGTATGGCCTGCGCGTCTTTTGCTGGCGCGGGTAGCGATTCCGCTGCAATGTGTGTTTTCAGTGGTAGATCAAACCAGAAGGTACTGCCCTTGCCAGGTGTACTCTTTACCCCGATTTCACCCTGCATCAGTTTGACCAGATTGGCGGAAATGGTTGTGCCCAGTCCGGTGCCAGACTGGTTACTGGATTGGGTGCCGCCAACCTGATAGAAGGGCTCAAAAATTTTGTCCTGCTGCTTCTGTTCCATCCCCGGGCCGGTGTCTTCAATTTTAAAATGCACAATAATGCCGTCTTTGACCGCATCATGATTAAAACTGACCCGAATGAGTACATCACCCCGTTGGGTAAATTTCACCGCATTGCTGACCAGATTTAACAAAATCTGGCGTAATTTATTTTGATCACCGATGACTTCAGTCGGTAGATCGGGCTGGATATAACAGGAAAGTTCTAGCGACTTTTCATGTGCGATAGGTGCAAACATCTGCGCGACGCCATAGATCAGTTCAACCAGTTTGAAAGGACGGTTTTCAAGCTGCGACTTGCCAGCCTCGATTTTGGAGAGATCCAGGATATCGTCAATGAGTGCATGCAGGGCGCTGGATGACTGTTGTAGCCCCTTTACATACTCTTTCTGTTCGTCATTTAAGGACGTGTCTTGCAGTAGTCGCGCCATACCAATAATACCGCTCATGGGCGTGCGAATCTCATGACTCATGGCGGCGAGGAATTCACTCTTGGCGCGATTGGCCTTGTCCGCCTCAGCCCTTGCGACCTTGATGCGTTTTAACATGACCCAGATGTACATCGGTAACAGCAACAGCAAAAGCATATAGATGGAGACATCAAGAATATGTGAGTACCAGGTATCTGAATACCAGAGCACCAATGAGAAACCGATCACGCTTGCGGAGGTTGCGGCATAGAGCTGGCCCTGACCATAGCGCACACCATAGCCAATAAAGACCCATGGATAGAGCAGGAAATAGGGGCTGAACGGGCCACCATCGGTCAACAGCATTGAGAGACTAATGGAACTAAAATCGACCAGAATGGTGAGATAGGTTCGTATGTTCGAACGAGGAATATAATAAATGCTGATTAGAATAACGAGGGACAGGCCGATAAACGACAGACAAAATGACCAGAAAAAGAAGAAGCGGGGCGGATAATAGTTGAGCCACATGGCAACACCAATATGACTGCTTAGCACGACCCAGATTACAAAACGGATAACAGCCTGTGAGAATTCAGGGTTACCGCTATAGGAATTAAGAAAACGCTGTTTATTAAAATTTATCATTCGAGTGACGTCCTGGCTCGATGGTCATTTATAAAATAACTGCAGTATAATGTATTTTTTGGCCAAAAAGGGGCTACGCAAGTGAGCAGTAAACAGTCGAGCGCGCAGGCAGAAGTTGAATTTAATGCCGAGACCAAATGTAGTTTTTGCGAAGGTACCAAGTGCTGTGTCTATACCACACAGGAGATTGAGACGCCCCGTTCAATCGATGATTTTGATCACATGCTCTGGCAAATGGCGCATCAGGATATCCAGATTTATAAAGATGAAGATGGCTGGTTTCTGCTGGTGAATAATCGCTGTCAGTTTTTACAGGACGACGGGGGTTGTGGGATCTATGAAACCCGGCCACAGGTCTGTCGTGATTACAGTAATGACTTCTGTGAATATGATGAACCCGCAGAAGACAACTTCGATCACTACTTCCGCGATTACGACAGCCTGCTAACGTATTGCCGCAAACGATTTAAAAAATGGGACACGCGATTTACCTCTGAATAGATCAGGGCATGATG
>JAOULB010000209.1 GCA_029882235.1 Gammaproteobacteria bacterium
TGTCCTTAAAGCTATGGATGGCGTTAAACTCTTCAACATCTTTGGCCGGATTCTGACTATCGGGCTTATGTACGCAGAGTAGATGTTCAATCCCATAGCGTTGTGCTGAGCGCAACACGGGTAAGCTGTCATCAACGAGTAAGGTAGTCGCGTTTTCATAATCAACATCCTGCTTGAGTTTATCCCAGAAAACAGTTTCTTCCTTGGGCATACCATAATCATGCGCGCAAATGATCTGATCAAGATGGTTATGTAACTGAGTGCGATCCAGTTTTAGCATTAAACTTTTCTGATGCGCATTGGTGACCAGCACCGCCTTTTTATTGTGCTGGCGTAACTGATCAAGAAAATCCAGTACATGGGGATGGATTGCAATCAGGTGATCGATCTCAGCCTTTAAACTAGCGATGTCGAGGCCCAGTTGTCCTGACCAGTAATCAACGCAATACCAGTCCATGGTACCTTCAACCTGTTGAAATTTTGGGAACAACTGTTGTTTGGCCTCATCAATTTCAAGTGTATGTTTTTCTGCATAGCGCAGTGGCACATGCTCGCGCCAGAAGAAGGTATCAAAGTTGAGATCCAGCAGCGTGCCATCCATATCAAGCAGCACTGTGTGAATTCGGTTCCAGTCAATCATGATGCTAATTGTAATGGATTTCTGGCCGATATAGATATTTATGCGGACTCGTGGTCTATGATTTTGAGGTAAACCAATCTTCAAGAACAAAAATGGGGTTGTTTATGAGGTTATTATTCTTACTGGCATTATTTGCCGTACTGGTTAATGCTCAGGCAAAAGAAACCAGAGAAGAGGCGCTAGAGCGCTGGTTTAATAGTGATAGTTTTGATCTGCCGGATGTGGATTCAACCGCGCATGTAAATGAAGGCGATCTCGAATTTCTGGCCAGTGCCCCCAAGCCTGGCATACATCATCACCACAATAGCATTACTATTTTACCCACCAGTCTGCACGATGGCTGGATTAAACTGGAACAGTGCCACACCAATCTCGACAAGGTGTTTGCAGCACAGATCATGTTTAATAAAGATAAAGTCCGTGATATTCAGATCACTGAATATAAAAATATCAGTAAGGCCTGGGTAGAAGGATCAAGTGTGCAAATGCAGCAAATCAAAGCGAATGCAAAGCTGTGTTTAAAGGCCCGCTCACGTGCGCTGATTGATGATGATAATGGTAAATATCATTTGCGTAGTGGCCCCTACATGCGTAAGTTTCTCGATGGCTATTATCCTATACGCCTGTCCATGGATATCAAATACCAGGATACGGGACTTAAACTGGTCAGTGTTTCACCAGAGCAGCAAAAAGGCTTCAAGGTCTGGAAAAAACCCGGTAATTTTGGTTTTGATGCCATATTCGAAGGGCGATTAACCACCGAGTTTGGTTTTAAGGTAGGCCCGATTCGACTGTCATCATCTAAAACACACTAATCAATCTGGCATCGCCAGTTTAAAACTGGCACAATTTCTTCAGTTCTCACTGGCCTAATAAGCGTGTGTCTTACTTATGCGATCTCATCCGGAAATTCTTGCCCGACAAACACTGGCAAAGACAAAACTTTTTCATATTGAACAGCTTGATTTGAAATTTTCCAATGGCACCATGGTGCAGTTTGAGCGCATGTGTGGCTCTCCTCATGGCGCTGTGCTTGTTATTCCGATGCTGGATGATGATCAGGTCGTTATGATTCGCGAGTATGCCGCGGGTGTTGAGCGTTATGAGCTGGCCTTGCCCAAAGGCCGCATAGAAAAGAACGAAGCGCCTGTCGATGCCGCCAATCGAGAGATTATGGAAGAGATTGGTTATGCCGCAAACTCACTACAGCATCTAAATAGTTTCTCGCTTGCACCAGGTTACTCCAATCAAATGACACATATTGTGCTGGCGCGCGATCTGTATGAACAAAGTGCGCAAGGCGATGAACCTGAACCTATTGAGACTGAGATCTGGCATTTAAGTGAGCTGGCTGAACTCATAAAACATCCTGAAATGACTGAAGCAAGAACCATCGCTGCTTTATATATGGCGCGAGATGTTCTGAGCAGTATGTGAGATGCAGCGAGATGAACTCAAGCAGTTACAGGAACCCGTCATCTCACTGGCGATAAAAGCAGGTGCCCGCATTCTGGATTATTATCGCTATGGCTTTGATGTCAAAACAAAAGAAGATCGCACTCCGCTGACGCAGGCCGATCTGGCTGCGCATGATATTATCGAAGAAGGACTACAACAGTTAACGCCTGAAATCCCTATCCTGTCTGAAGAATCCACCGATATTCCGTTTGATGTAAGAAAACAGTGGCAGCTTTACTGGCTAGTTGATCCGCTTGATGGCACACGCGAATTTATTAAACGCACCGATGAATTTACCGTCAATATAGCCTTAATAGAAAACGGCCAGCCGATCCTTGGATTAATCCATGCCCCTGAACTTGAAAACTGTTATTTCGCCATAAAGGGTTTGGGTGCGTATAAAAAGGCCGGTGATAAAAAACCCAAACGCATTAATGTGCGTGCAAAATGTCGCCAACCCATTGTTGTTGCAGGTAGTCGAGATCATCGTACTACTGACTTTAATCGTTTTGTTGAAAACATGGGTGAACACGAACTGGTTTGTATGGGCAGTGCGCTGAAGTCATGTCTGGTTGCAGAAGGTTCTGCTGATATTTACGCCAGGCTTGGGCCCACATCTGAGTGGGATACAGCTGCAGCACAATGCATTGTCGAAGAAGCGGGTGGTTTATTAATGGATACAAACATGCAACGTTTGCAATACAACACGAAAGAGAGCTTACTCAATCCGCATTTTTTTGTGTTTGGTGATCAGTCGGTCGACTGGAAGAGTTATTTGTAGAGATTATTTGCAGTGGGTGTAAACGGACATAATGGACTGGAGTTCCTGCAGCACAATTTCCTTTTCAGAATCACTCATGCCCTCGAGCAGTTCTATCGGACTATTCTGCTGAATCTGTTCAATATATTGATGAACAGCTTTGCAGCCTTCATTACAAAGACTTTCAATTACCTGATCTATCGGTGAAATGGCTTTGGGCGCACTCAGCATAGTTTCAGTCTCTTAGTTAAAAATGGTGGCCAGGGACGGAATCGAACCGCCGACACGGGGATTTTCAATCCCCTGCTCTACCGACTGAGCTACCTGGCCATGAAGACGAGCGGCGTATTAAACCGGGTCGTCGGCAGGGAGTCAAGCACACAGGCAAAGATGGGTTAATCTTTGGGCGGTGTGAAGCCTTCCGGGGTGGCCGATCCACCGCCAAAAAAGAAGTTTTCCATCTCCTTTTCCAGAAAAGCACGATGTTCGGGATTAATCGGGCTAAGGCGATTTTCGTTGATGAGCATGGTCTGCTGGCTCATCCACTGCTGCCAGGCCTCCTTGGAGACATTGTCGAAAATGCGCTGGCCCAGCTCGCCGGGATAGGTGGGGGCGGGCAGGCCTTCGGCCTCTTTTCCCAGTTTTACACAGTTCACCATGCGGCTCATGGACACTCCTTACTCAATTAATGCGGGTTGATGTCGCTCCAGTAGCAGCTTGACCGGTGCGGGCAGGCCGAGGACATCAGGCTGGCGGCTGTTATACCAGACTGTCGGCACGGATTCCATGACCCGGCTAGTGTGGTCTTTGACGCATGCACGTACCGGATGGATATCGAGATGAAAGTGGCTGAAGGTGTGGCGCATGACTTCATCATGCCGCAGCTGGTCGACCTGAAGCCCCAGAGTTTCATGACACCAGTTGGCAATGTCGGTTTCTAGCGGGCATTCAGGCAGGCTCCAGAGGCTACCCCAGATGCCGGTGGGTGGACGTTGTTGCAGCAGGAATTCATTTTCGCTTTTTTCGACCAGTAGCATGTAGGTGGTTTTGACTGGTAAGGTCTTTTTCGGTTTCGGGCTGGGATAGGCGGTCGGCTCGCCCTGCTGGCAGGCACGGCAGTCGGCCTGAAACGGACAGGCGGGGCAGTCTGGTTTGCGTGAGGTGCAGAGCGTGGCACCGAGATCCATAATCGCCTGGGTGTAATCAGCCACACGATCATCTGGGGTGAGCGCCTGTGCGCATTGCCACAGCTGGTTCTCAACCGCTTTTTTGCCTGGCCAGCCTTCGATGGCATACAGACGAGCCAGCACGCGTTTCACATTGCCATCAAGAATGGGATGCCGCTGGCCAAAGGCCTGCGCCAGAATCGCCCCGGCGGTGGAGCGGCCGATGCCGGGCAGGGCCAGCACATCGTCAAATACAGTCGGAAACTGGCCATGATGCTGTGCAGCGATGATTTGTGCCGCCTTATGCAGGTTACGCGCACGGGCGTAATAGCCCAGACCGGTCCACTGATGCAACACCGCATCCAGCGGCGCGGCAGCCAGGTGGTTAATTGTTGGGAACATGTCGGTAAAACGCTCGAAATAGGGGATAACTGTTGCAACTTGCGTCTGTTGCAGCATGATCTCCGAGAGCCAGGTGAAATAGGCATTACCACGCTGCTGCCAGGGCAGGTCGTGGCGACCGTGTTGATCAAACCAGTCTAATAGACGAAGGCTAAAGGTTTTGTCCTGCACGTCGTTTTGCCTCACGTTCAATGCCATTAATTGTTTCCTTGCCTTCAGCCAACAGACGATTGTTCATTAACCA
>JAOULB010000058.1 GCA_029882235.1 Gammaproteobacteria bacterium
GAACATTATGCAGTTAAGTGAAGAGATGACCACAACAGAAAACAAAGTCGCCTTTGCACGTCAGGCCTTTAATGATGCGGTGATGGAATACAATGTATATAAACAGTCGTTTCCACAGACTATATTTGCAGCAACATTTGGCCATGGCAAAGATGCAGAGCTATTGGAGTTTGAGGACAGCGCCAAATTTCAGGATGCACCCAAAGTCTCTTTTTAATCTTACCTTTACGCTATGAACTTTTTTGCAGCACAGGACAGAGCGCGTCGTAAAACGGGCTGGCTTGTTCTTTTATTTATGCTTGCTGTTATCGGTTTGATTAGCCTGACGGTTATTCTGTTGCTCGGCGTGCTTGTTTATAGTCAGACAGGGACAATTAATTTCTCCATTACGGCCCTGCAGCAACAATTTAACTGGAGTATGGTTACGGGCGTGGCAGCAGGTATTGTGCTGTTCATCTTTCTTGGCAGTATATATAAGTATCTGAGCTTGTCGCAGGGCGGCGCCGCAGTCGCCGAAATGCTGGGTGGGCGTCTGGTATCGCGCAGTAGTGCTGATCCTGATGAGCGACGACTATTAAATGTCGTTGATGAAATGGCGATTGCCTCTGGTATTACCGTCCCGCGTGTGTATGTGCTCGATGAAATGGGAATCAATGCCTTTGCGGCAGGTTTAACACCCAATAGTGCCGTTATCGGTGTAACCAATGGGACATTGACGCGATTAAATCGTGAAGAACTGCAGGGTGTGATTGCGCATGAGTTCAGTCATATCTTTAATGGCGATATGCGATTGAATTTACGTTTAATCGGCGTGCTGCATGGTATTTTATTGATTGGCTTATTGGGTTTTCAGTTATTGCGTTCCTTAAGGTTTATGGGACGTTCACGCAATTCCAAAGGTGGCCAGGCGGTTGCTGTAGTGATGATCATCGGTCTTGGACTTACAGTGATCGGCTATGTGGGTTATTTCTTTGGTCAATGGATCAAGGCCATGGTGAGCCGCCAACGTGAATATCTGGCCGATGCCTCAGCGGTTCGTTATACCCGTAACAGAGATGGAATTGCCGGCGCATTAAAAAAGATTGGCGGCTTCAGTGCGGGTTCATTTCTTGATACGCCTACTGCGGCAGAATACAGCCATGCCTATTTTGCTCAGGGTGTCGGCAGTATGCTGGATTCGATGTTTGCAACGCATCCGCCGCTGGATCATCGTATCAAAAGTATTGAACCCGATTGGGATGGAAAGTTTATTGTGCCGGAAGTACAACAAACAAAGGTTGACGCGGAAATATCTGGCGATAAGCAAGATACAAAAAGTGAACAACTGATGCACGCCATCCTGGCTGGCAGTATTGCAACGGGTGTTTTGAATGTAGATGAAGTTATAGAACAGATAGGCGCAATCAATGATGAGCAAGTGCATATCGCTCAATCAATAATTGATTCAATACCAGTGAATCTGCGGCGGGCGACTGAGGAGCCATACGGTGCAAGAGCGGTTATTTATGGACTTCTGCTGGATCGGGCTAAGCTTGATACACAAAAAAGTATCATGCAACAAAGAGCAGATGCTGCCGTACTGGTGTTACTTAATAACTTACTTGCTGATTTGAATAAATTACCTGAACTGGCAAGACTACCCTTACTGGAAATGACCATCCCGACTTTGAAAGGCTTATCAAAACCTCAATATCAAAAATTCAGAGAAGTCGTGCAGGCATTAATTTCTGCAGATAAGAAAGTTGAACTGCATGAGTGGGTCATTCAGCGCCTGCTAATTCAGCAGCTGGATCAGGAGTTTGGACTGCGTCAGCCTGCAAAGCCGAAGCACGCCATACTCGGCGCGGTCAAGCATGAGGCTGAAATCGTGCTTTCTTTGATAGCAATTATTGAACATTCCGATGAACAAGATGCGCAACAGGCCTTTGCCGCTGGTAAAAAAATGATTGGTGCTGGTGCGCTTAATTTTGTCGCCAGGGATGAACTGAATTTAGCCATGCTTAATTCCGCATTAGATAAACTCGAGCAACTTAAACCCTTATTAAAACCACGTATTATAAAGGCGATGGCTGCCTGCATCATGCATGACGGTAAGGCGACCATCAAAGGTCAGGAGTTGCTTCGTGCCATTGCCAGCTGTCTGGATTGTCCTATCCCGCCAGTATTGACCGAATTGTCATAAATAACAAAGAGCAAGAGCAAAGTGATCCAAAATTGATCCTGATCAATTAACTTCCCGCACTAGTTAGCTAGCTTTTATATTGTAGAGAGCTGTTATTCTCGTAGGGGAGACACAATATGCCGGGTCAACGTACAGCCTGTTTTGGAAAATATGATTTTAATCAAATAGCCGAGTATGCGCGAAGGCGGTTTGTCGATGGTTGCAATACGATTAAGTTGCTCGAGCAGGCTAAGTCTGACAAAGAGCGAGAACAAATTGCACTTGTTTGCATGCTTGATGTGGAAGACAAGTATGTTCTTGATATTCAGCTCGATTGTAAATATGCCAAAGATTGTAAGGTAACAAACTGCCGACAAAGACTGCGTCAGTTGATCGATAAAGAGCTGGCTTACCCGTGGCCATCATAGCCAGTTAAGGTTTCTATATTTTTTATAAAATAAAGCTATTCTTTATTCCTGAATAAGGAATGAAGGAATAGCAATGCTTCTAAAGCCTCAGGATATCTATGTGTTACTCAAGCTAGTTGTTCTGGGACCTCATCATTGGTCATATGCTGCACTGGCCTCAGATTTAGGACTTAGTACCTCGCAGCTACACCAGGCCATCAAGCGTTCGCTTACAGCAGGTTTGGCACGAAATAGAAATGATTTGATCCTGCCTGATTTTCTCAATCTGGAAGAATTTTTAGTGCATGGTTTACGCTATGCCTTCATGCCGGAGCGAGGCCATTATTGCTGGGGAATGTTAA
The DNA here is from genome assembly GCA_029882235.1 of Gammaproteobacteria bacterium. Lineage (GTDB taxonomy): Bacteria > Pseudomonadota > Gammaproteobacteria > UBA6429 > Thiohalophilaceae > JAOULB01. The sequence goes on from JAOULB010000058.1 coordinate 2,931, forward strand.
CCGCACACGCTGTTGCACCACTAAAAGGAAGGATTAAGATGAATGGTGAGCCGCCGCCTGTCTGGCCTGACCCCGATGGTGAGGTAAAGGGAATTGCATTTATGCCGCTGTATAAATCAGCGCCAATGGCAGCACGAATCGATGAACAATTCTACGAATTATTAGCGTTGACCGATGCAGTGCGTAGCGGTTGGGCTGCTACATTCCCTGCGGCGACGCAGGGACTCAAGAATAGACTGGAAGCGTACAGTAGAAAATTTTGATACAGGTATATGGATAGAATGGTCATGATGCCAATGAAACCCATCTATTTCGGTCTGGGCTGGATTTTTGTCGGCACTGGAGTGATAGGTGCATTTTTACCTGTATTACCCACAACCCCATTCATGATACTTGCACTGTGGATGTTTTCGAAGAGCTCCGATCGTTTTCACTACTGGTTATATCATCATCGAATCTTTGGTCCCCCATTACAAAAATGGACGCAGCATCGAGTCATTCCACCCATGGCCAAGATGGCTTCGACCAGCATGATGGGGATCAGTTTTATCTATGTTGTTTTCTGGTCACCTGTTCCAACATGGGGCGTTATTCTCACTGGTTTACTCATGGCTTATGCGTTGTGGTTTGTGCTGAGTAAACCATCACATCTTCCGAAGTAAAATAGTCAGTGTTTTGACGCATTTGCTTAATCGTTATATTGTTTCCTCATAATTTAGACTTATTTTTGTCATTGAAAAAACTTTGCATGAACTAAATTGGTTCATGCGGTGCGCTATTTATTCCATCTCGATAACGATTTTTAACAGAATTTCACTTCTTTTGTGTTTTCAAAGGCTTATAAAGGTCATTTTCATTAAAAAGAGAAGGACTGGCATAAAATTTGCCCTCTATTAATCAAGACTCAGCAAATATGGTCGCTGAAAAATTAATGGATCGATTTCTGTTGTGACTCGTGGAGGTTCGGTATGAATCAAAAACTGAGTGCAGTCCTGTCATTACTACTGTGTATCGTTGTTTTTGAAGCAAAAGCAAGCCAGTGTCAGTCTTTTATTCCTTCATCGGCTTACCCCGTCGGAGAACTACGGCTTTGTTCATCTTCTTATTCTGGTTTAAAGCAACAATATAGCTGCCAGGATTATGAACTAAAAGGCCATCATTTTCGGGTCATCTATCGTGGTGGCCTGGTACCCAAGGCCATTGTCAGGCTGGATAAATACCAGAATGAGAAACTGGTATGGTCGACTCAGTTTGGTGACCGCCGTATGGCCTGTCCAATTAATGCGCCGAAAGGAATGCCAAAACATGCAAAACATCTTGGTATAGGCATCTGTGTAGATGATTTGGACAAAGAGGTACCCTGTAGCGTCTATGAACATCAAGCGGCACGTAGTATGGAATACCATCGTTTTATGGTGTTTTATAAGGCCGATGGCTCTGGAACTTCAATGGTTGATAAACAGGTTGTTGGTGCCAATCAAAATGCCATGGTGGCGGAAATTGCCTATCAGCTTGGGCTCAGTCTGTTACAAACAGACTGCTGCAGTGAACAATCCATGGCCTATCTTGAGCTGGCGCATAAATTATTCCCTCAGGCGCAGGACTATCATGCGGCGTATCAGCATGCGCAGTCCGTGCTTGCAATTGATGGCGATCATGATGAGACTGATTTATAGTTGAGCTCGAACGACTCATAAACTGGCTGTCTATATCTGCATTAAATATTTTTGTGTGACTAAGTTGCGCAGACCAGATACCGTACTGGTTTTAATGAGTGTGTAGAGACCATGAAGTCAGGCCCAAGAGAAATTGTAACTCCGTTCAGACCCATTCCGTTGGATGTTCCAGAAGGAATGAAACCGAATGAGTTTTTTAATAGTACTGAAAACTTGAATGACCTTGTGCATAACAACGGTCTGCTACGCACTCCCGAGAATTTGCTGTTATACCGTAAGGCGCTCGGACATAGCAATGAATTCGATACTTCAATAATCTATAACACTTCACAGACGATACTTGATCCACTCGGTCGCCCCGTTCGTCGCACACAGGTGCCAGACAGCGTTAAATATATCTGGAACCGCATGAATCAGATCCTGCTTGAATATACGCTGGAACAATATCCTGATCCTGACAAACATCTGGTACTTGCCGGTGAGGCCAGTCTGGATGCCACCTGGCCGTTGACCTCACCCGGTGTTCCCAGTATTCGTATGTTGCATAATCACTTTATTGTATTTGAACAATCTGAATTACGTGAGGCGAAACTGGCCGACCCAGCCAACCCAAATCTAACCGATGGTGGCCAACACAGCCTGTTCGAACAGTACATGCATGATGTCTATCATCGTTTTTTTGCCGCGCTTGATCTTAGAATACTGCAGCCGATGGAAGGGAGTTCTTCGCAATTAGCCTTGACGGGATACCCGCAAGGTTTGCCCTGCTGGGAGATTAAGGGCGGTGTTGATGCGCTCAAAGAGGTTCGCTTCTGGCGAGAATATGACGAAGTCCTGAAAGGCTTTATCGATTTTTATCGTACCTTTTTTTCACAGGTCTCAACGCGCAATGCACCCATGTTGACCGATACCTGGTTCCCTGATCAGGTCGAAAATATTTTGTTATTCGATAATGCCTTTTTAACCACAGCGAAGAAAGTGCGTGATCGCTGTATTACAGATGCAAAATATGCCAATGATTTGCGCTGGAAACCGGCCTTTAAACAGCTCATTTACCGCAATGACGAAGGCAAACTGGTTGTAACCATAAGTCAGAATTCAATTGGTAATGCCATTACCGAGTTATTGGGTGTGGTGGTAAAACGAGTCCCAGATGCTGAGGCCTATGAGAAAAAAGAACCTGCCTTAATCGAAAAATTACTCGAAGTCAGACAACGTTTAATCGAGGCTGATTTGGGTGAGGGTATTGAGACACCGCATTGGCCTTCAGCCTGATCAAGTCAGCTGATTTAGACTCATTCCTGATTTATAGCACTTTGTTTACACGCGCTTTTGTGGCAAGCTTTAGCTGGAATTAAGGCTGGATGGAACAGGTATGTCAGAGAGTAAGAAAAACAGAACCGGTTTTGAGATGAATATCGGTTCTCCGAAAGAAACCAAACAAAAAATCATTTCTTCACAGGAACAATCTTCATCAACATCGAGTGATGTCTTCTGTATGGCGATCATGGGTGATTTTAGTGGCCGTGATCAGCAGCAGCGTATTGAGCCAAAGACGATTGCGAAGCGTCGTTTTATTTCTGTAGACCGTGACAATATTGAAGAACTGATGTCGAAGTTTGATCTTAACCTCAGGCTATCGATTGAGGGTGTTGATCAGCCCTTTGAAATTCCAGTGAAAGAACTCGATGATTTCCATCCAGACCAACTCTATGAAAATGTTGAAATCTTTAGTCGTCTACGCCAGTTAAGAAATCGTCTCGAAAGTAAAAACAGTTTTGCTGAGGCGGCTCGTGAGATTCAGGGCTGGTTAATTAAAGATGAAGGGCTGTCTACTGCCGGTGACTCCCCCGAACCCGCAAAGCCAGCCGAGAATCTGCCAACTGATAATTTGCTCGATTCCGTTTTTGAAGCCTCGAGTGAGAGCCAGTCGGATAGTTCATCCGTATCAGGTTCGACTATGGTGGATAATCTGGTCAGACAGGTGATGCGCCCTTATGTCGAGGCAGGTCCTGACCCCAGACAGGAAGAGATGATCGCTGCTGTTGATCAGGCGATATCATCACATATGCAATATATCCTGCATCACCCCGATTTTCAGGCGATGGAAGCAACCTGGCGTGGACTTGATTTTCTGGTCTCACAAGTTGAAACAGGCTCAAAGTTAAAACTTTTCCTGCTAGATGTTTCTCGTGCTGAACTGGATCGTGACCTTGCTACTGATGAAATAACTTCGACAGGTCTATACCAGCGTTTCTGTGATCCCGCACCAGGCGATGAGGAATGGGGTGTTATCGTTGGAAATTATAAGTTTACCGATAAAATTGAAGATATGTTGCTGTTGCTTCAAATAGGTGCCATTGCGCGACAGGCCAAAGCACCATTTATTGCTGCAGCGAATGAGACACTGATCGGTTGCGAATCCTTTGCCATCACACCTGATGTGGATGACTGGCTTTATAGCAGTAAACCTGAGGTACAAAAGGCCTGGCGTATGCTGCGTCAGACCGATGAAGCCGGTTATCTGGCACTGGTGACACCTGGATTTTTACTCCGTACACCCTATGGCAAAAAGAGCAAACCGATTGAATCGTTCAAGTTTGAAGAAATGCCAACGACAAGTTGCCACTCCTGTTATCTGTGGGGTAATGGGGCTTACATCAAGGCACTACAAATGGCACGTGCCTTCGCCAAGAGTGGCTGGCAAATGAACCCAGAACAGGAATACAAGATTGAAAACCTGCCGATGCATTATTTCGATGATGATGGTGAAATGGTGCCAAAACCTTGTGCTGAAATTTTGCTTACCGAGCAGGGTGGGCGAAGAATTATTGCCCAGGGATTGATTCCTCTCTGGTCAGTCAAAAATAGCGACTCGCTCCATTCAAGTGATTTTAATTTTATTGCGGAATAGTACTCAGAATTTCATGCTTTGAGTCGGGTGCAAGCCCTGCAGGATCCGTCACCGCCCTCTATACTCAGTATTGAAAGAGTTCCCCTGTTACCGGAATTCTGGAGGTGCTGCATGACAACGGTTGCCGAATTACTTAAACAGAAATCTGCAGAGATTTACTCAGTCAGTCCCAATCATACTGTCTTTGATGCGATCAAATTAATGGATGAGTATGGGATTGGTGCGCTTGCGGTAGTTTCTGGAGAAAGTCTGGCTGGGATCCTTTCAGAGCGTGACTATGCACGTAAAGTGATTCTCAAGGGGCGTTCATCAAAAGAGACCAAGGTGAAAGATATAATGACTGCCGAGGTTTTCTATACCTCACCTGAGGAAGATATAAATGCCTGTATGGTCGTCATGACCGAACATCATATTCGCCACCTGCCAGTGTTAGAAAACAGTAAACTGGTGGGCATGATTTCTCTAGGCGATGTTGTCAAAGATATTATCAAGGAACAAAAAGATAAAATTAAACAATTAGAAAAAAATATTTCATGGGGTGAGTCGTATTAGTCAAAGCAGGGGTGTGATATGAAAAAACTGAAGCATGAAGCTGAACTGTTTAAAGAGGCACTACAGGCTGGAATGAAATATGGTGAAGAGCGGGGCGCTGTTATTTTTGAGGCAAATGATTCAGTCAATGATCGCGTGCTCTATATTTACCGCCTGTTGGTCCATGATAAAAAACTCCAGCCTTTGCCGGAAGAACAGGTCTCACAAAAATCTATGCGCCATAAACTGGCCATGTGGTATTCAAAACAACTGCCAAAAGATCATCCCTTGTTAAAGTAGAACTTTGAAAAACCCAGTGTTGTTTACTGTGTTTTTCAAATATACTTCGCTGCTTGAAAAAAATCATTAAAGGCTGGACATGAAAGCGAATGAACTAAAAAAAGGCATGGTTATTCAGGTGGATGGCCAGAACATTCTCATCAAACAGGTGATTGTGCAATCACCCTCATCAAGAAGTGGTAGTACGCTGTATAAAACCAGAGGGCAAAACGTAGTGACGCGCGCCAAGTTTGAGCGAAGCTACAAGGGTGATGAGGCGGTAGACGAAGTTGATTTTATGCGCCGGGCTGTACAATTACTCTTCCGCGATGGTGATGGTTGTACCTTTATGGACGCTGAGACCTATGAACAGTTTATCGTCGGTGAAGACATGCTGGAAGAAGAGCTACCCTATATCACTGATGGACTGGAAGGCCTGTATGCCCTGATCGCCGATGAAACGATACTCGGTGTTGAGCTCCCCCCCACAGTTAATCTTGAGATAGCCGAGTGCTCACCAGGCATCAAAGGTGCATCTGCCTCTGCGCGGACTAAACCGGCAAGCTTAACGACAGGGCTTATTGTGCAGGTGCCTGAATATCTTGCGCCTGGCGAAGTGATCAAGATTAAT
>JAOULB010000059.1 GCA_029882235.1 Gammaproteobacteria bacterium
AATCCGATCCGCCTTCCTGGAATACTTCAAAAAACATGGTCATGAGATCGTGCCCTCCAGTCCACTGGTGCCGGGGAATGATCCAACCCTGCTGTTTACCAATGCCGGTATGGTGCAGTTTAAAGATGTCTTTCTGGGGCAGGACAAGCGTTCATACACACGTGCAACCAGTTCGCAGCGTTGTGTCCGTGCCGGTGGGAAGCATAACGATCTGGAAAACGTCGGTTATACCGCGCGCCATCACACCTTTTTTGAAATGCTCGGTAATTTTAGCTTTGGCGATTATTTCAAAAAAGACGCCATTCACTATGCCTGGGAGTTTTTAACCGAGGTTTTAGAATTACCTGCCGAGCGTTTGTGGGTCACAGTCTATGCCGATGACGAAGAAGCGGCGGACATCTGGTTAAACGATGTTGGTGTCGATAAAAATCGTTTCTCTCGCATTGGCGATAAACCCGGCGGTAAAAAATACGAGAGTGATAACTTCTGGTCCATGGGCGACACGGGTCCCTGTGGTCCCTGTACCGAAATCTTTTATGACCACGGCGAAGAAATCTTTGGTGGTCCGCCGGGCACTCCTGATGAAGACGGTGATCGTTATATTGAAATCTGGAATCTGGTGTTCATGCAATACAACCGAGATGCCTCTGGAACAATGGCGCCTTTGCCCAAACCTTCAGTGGATACCGGTATGGGACTGGAACGCCTGGCGGCAATCTTACAGGGTGGCCATAGCAATTATGATATCGACCTGTTTGTTAATCTGATCAATGCCGTTGCCAAAATCACCAACTGCAAAGACAAGGCGAATAGCTCACTCAAGGTGATTGCCGATCATATTCGCTCCTGTAGTTTTCTGATTGTCGATGGTGTGGTGCCTTCGAATGAAGGCCGCGGTTATGTGCTTCGACGCATTATTCGTCGCGCGATACGTCATGGTCATAAACTTGGTGCACGTGAAGCCTTCTTTTATAAGCTGGTGAAAGCACTGGTTAAAGAGATGGGGGATGCCTATCCCGAACTGAAAAAACAACAGTCCCTGGTTGAGCGAATTTTAAAACAGGAAGAAGAACGCTTTGCCGAGACGCTGGATCAGGGTATGGGTATTCTTGAAGAGGCCATTAGCCAGCTCAAAGGAAAAACCATTGCTGGTGAAACCGTTTTCAAACTTTATGATACCTATGGCTTCCCCGTTGATTTGACTGCAGACATCGCCAGAGAACGTGAACTTGAAGTTGATATGGTCGGTTATGAAAAGGCCATGGCCGCGCAAAAGGATATGGCCCGTTCAGCGAAAAGTTTTGCCGTCGATTATGGCGATCAACTGGATATTAAAACCGAAACCGTATTCAGTGGTTATGAATTACTGAAGGATCCTGGCAAAATCGTACACTTATATATAGATGGTAAGCCGGTGAAGAAGATTTCAGCGGGCGAGCAGGGGTTGGTGGTGCTGGATCGGACTCCTTTTTATGCAGAGTCCGGTGGTCAGGTCGGTGACCATGGCGTATTGGTGAGTGGCAAAGGCAAGTTCCAGGTCGAAGATACGCAGAAGCAGGGCAGTGCGGCCTTCGTTCATTTTGGCAAAGTGCTAGAAGGAACCTTTGAAGTCAATTCAAAAGTCGATGCCGAAGTCGATTCAAATGCCCGACAGGCGACTGCCTGTAATCACTCCGCCACGCATTTATTACATGCGGCCTTGCGCCAGGTGCTGGGTGAGCATGTCACCCAGAAAGGCTCTCTGGTTGATGCGGAACGTCTGCGTTTCGACTTTTCACATTTTGAGCCGATAACATCTGAGCAACTCCAGGCCATTGAAGCCATGGTCAATGAGCATATTCGTCTTAATCATGAGGTGCAGACGCAGCTGATGTCACACAAGGAGGCGATGAAGAGTGGTGCCATGGCCCTGTTTGGTGAGAAATATGGTGACACGGTGCGTGTGCTGGCAATGGGTGATTTTTCTGTTGAGCTTTGTGGTGGCACCCATGTGAAGCGAACCGGCGATATCGGTTTGTTAAAGATTGTTACAGAAAGTGGTATCGCGGCCGGGGTGCGACGCATCGAAGCTTTGACTGCAAAAAATGCCCTGCGCTATGTTGAGCAGGGTGAAAACCAGCTGCAAATGATCTCCGGGGCGCTCAAGGCCACGCGGGAATCTGCAAATGACCGTGTACATCAGCTGTTGGATCGCAATCGTCAGCTGGAAAAAGAACTGGAACAACTCAAGGCCAAGATGGCCAGCAGTCAGGGCAGCGATCTGGCCAGTCAGGCTGAAGACATCTCAGGCACCAAGGTTCTGGCAGTAAAACTGGATGGTGCCGATCCTAAAAGCCTGCGCTCTACACTGGATAAGCTCAAAGATAAACTCGGGGCATCTGCAGTGGTGCTGGCAACAGTCAAAGACGGCAAGGTGAGTCTGGTGGCTGGGGTAAGCAAGGATAGAACTAATCTAATCAAGGCCGGCGATCTGGTCAATGTCGTTGCCGAACAGGTCGGGGGCAAAGGCGGAGGTCGTCCCGATATGGCCCAGGCGGGTGGCAATCAACCAGAAAAACTCGACGCTGCACTTGCTGCGGTACCAGAATGGATTCGTTCCAGACTAGTTTCCTGATCTCAGCTCTTTCTTTCTTCCTTCAAGTAGTGTTTAATTTGCGCCCTTTACATTTAGCCGGGTAGGTATGGCTCTAATAGTTCAAAAATATGGTGGGACTTCGGTCGGTGACGTTGAGCGTATCTCCAATGTCGCTCAAAAGGTGCAGATGTCTCGTGAAGCAGGCAATGACGTTGTCGTTGTGGTCTCTGCTATGAGTGGCGAAACCAATCGACTTATTGACCTGGCGAATCAGATTTCCGAAAGCCCCGATCCACGTGAATATGATGTACTGGTCTCTACGGGAGAGCAGGTCACAATCGCTTTGCTGAGTATGGCCTTGAACAGACTGGGCTGTCCGGCACGCTCATATACTGGTTCGCAGGTGCATATTCTGACTGATAGTTCACACACCAAGGCGCGTATCCTGGATATCGATGAAGCACAGGTTCGTACTGATCTTGAACAGGGCAATGTCGTCGTGGTCGCTGGATTCCAGGGGTGTGATGAACACGGCAATATCACGACACTGGGCCGAGGTGGCTCAGATACGACCGCCGTTGCGCTGGCCGCCGCGTTGAAGGCGGATGAATGTCAGATTTATACCGATGTAGATGGTGTTTATACCACTGATCCTCGAGTTGTGAGCAATGCGCGTCGCCTGGATCGCATCACTTTTGAGGAAATGCTGGAAATGGCCAGCCTCGGATCCAAGGTTTTGCAGATTAGATCGGTTGAATTTGCAGGCAAATACAATGTACCGTTACGGGTTCTGTCTTCCTTTGAGCAGGGCGATGGAACTCTGATTACTTATGAGGAAGAAAACATGGAGCAACCCGTAATTTCCGGTATTGCTTTTAATCGGGATGAAGCAAAATTAACCATCCTTGGGGTGCCCGACCAGCCAGGTGTCGCGTACCGTATTCTTGGCCCCGTTGGTAAAGCCAATATTGAGGTCGATATGATTATTCAGAACGTCGCCGCAGACTCGACGACGGACTTCACCTTTACGGTTCATCGAAATGACCACGACAAGGCGCGAGCAGTACTGGATAAGGTTGCTCAGGATTTGGGTGCCCGAGAAGTAAAAAGTGATAACACAATTGTAAAAATTTCTGTCGTAGGCGTTGGAATGCGGTCACATGCAGGTGTGGCAAGCACCATGTTTGAAGCGCTGGCGAACGAAAATATTAATATTCAGATGATTTCTACGTCTGAAATTAAGATTTCTGTCGTGGTGGATGAAAAATACCTTGAATTAGGCGTTCGCACCCTCCATGATGTTTTTAATTTAGAGCAGTCCCCTGATGTTTAAACCTAAATTAATGTTGAAAATGTCAAGACCTTTTTAAATTAAAGTTTAATGTAAGTTGGTCGATACCACGAGGGAGCGTGCCAAGTTGGCAGGAAGCATTGTTGTAGTAATATAGTTAGGAAATGATTGTCCGGGAGTATATGTAATATGTTGATTTTAACGCGACGAGTAGGTGAAACGCTCATGATTGGTGACGATGTTTCCGTTACGGTTTTGGGTGTGAAAGGCAACCAGGTGCGCATCGGTGTGAATGCTCCCAAAGAAATCTCTGTGCATCGTGAAGAAATTTACGAACGCATCAAAAATGAGCAAAAAGAGTCTAACGAGGCTTAAGACTACCCCCAGTCTTGGCTACGAACCCCTTTACCTTCATCTTTGGCCCTAGTATCCTTGCATCCCTCACGGAGAGATGGCCGAGTCGGCTGAAGGCGCTCCCCTGCTAAGGGAGTATGGGGTTAATAGCTCCATCGAGGGTTCGAATCCCTCTCTCTCCGCCATATATAAATAAGGTCTGGAACTTGAAATAAGCCCTGCTTATCCGTATAGTTCCGCCTCCCATTTAATTGGGTATTAAATAACGCGCCCGTAGCTCAGCTGGATAGAGTACCTGGCTACGAACCAGGCGGTCGGAGGTTCGAATCCTTCCGGGCGCGCCATACACACAAAAACGCCTCCCTTGTGGAGGCGTTTTTGTATCGTGGGGTATTAGTTTTATTTGTTGGCGTCCCGGAGACGATTTGAACGTCCGACCTGCCGCTTAGGAGGCGGCTGCTCTATCCTGCTGAGCTACCGGGACAATGATTATTAGTCATAGTATACCGGGATATTGAAAAATCTCGCTAGTCTAGTTGTAGCGGGCCAGGGCTTTTATCTGGCAGGTTTCTCGGTTGAGTTGAGCGATAAGTTGCTGGATTGCTTCTTTCTGGGATTTTTGCAGATTTACAAACTGGGCACCAATACATACAGGGGCGTTTGGAGAATCTGCCCGGATCGATCTTATCTCCAGATCAATCTGGATAGGTGAAAAGTTCGCAATCATCAGGATGTTTTGATTCAACATACTATTTTTCTGTAGAAGGTTAGCAAAATTAGCCGGTATAGATGCACCGATACCGGAGAGTGATATGTCTGTAACAATGGCCTGATCAATTCTTTTCTCGGGGCTATTGATATTTAAGCTGGCGTTGACCCAATTAAGCGGTATCCGATAATGTCGACGGCGCTGATGATGGTTGATTGTTGTAGGCAGACTTAGCTGATAGACATAGCCGCCGTTAAATTTTGACCTGGCCTCTGTTTTACAACTAAAACTAATGCTGATCCCATCCAGACGGGTATAACAATGCAGGATGGTGTTTTTATCTAAATGTTCATAAGTCTGGGGAAAAGGCTCATCAAGAGCAAAATTATTTTTTCTGGCATTGATGGATAATATGCTGCTGCTATAGGAACCGTCTTCACCTTCTATTTTGATTGTTAATAAGGATTTGTTCTCGACAATTTTTATGAGTAGAGCAAGAATCTGAGGTCGAGTATGAATTTGAAATGGTTGTCGGTTCACAACCTGTTGTTACCTCAATAATAAAAATGTTGTAGTTTTTATTCTGTTCAGGCGCGAGCAAGGCTTGAATTAAACGAATGCGGTACATTTGTACCTTCAGCATCATACAATTCACCTTCGGTCTGTGCATGTCCGTGTAAAATACTGAGAGCAGCCTGAGTTTGTCGTTTACTGTTATCGATAACAATGCCGTTTATTTTATTTTGTGTGTCGCATGTGGAGGCGAGCTCTTCGACCATTTCCCAAATTTTATGTAAGGATTCAGCTGTGCTGCCAGCTATAGTGTCGATAAAGTTATACATAGATTGTTTATCAAGATGGAAGCGTGCTTTTTTCAGAATTTTACTTCGTGACGTTTCCAGTGCTTCAAGCTTTTTGCTGAGCTGTTCTTTGCTTACTGCAGCCTGATGCATTTTATCGATATCAGAATTTTCCAGGGCAGAGTGTTCATTATCGAGAACCATTGCGAGTTCTGAAAGTGTTTCATACATTTCACGCAATAGAAATTCAATTCCGGCCTTATCCAGAGATGCTTTCATTTTTACTTCCTCCCGTTAGAATTATTTTTGGAATGCAGATTCGAAGGCAAGCATCTTATCCGCGACTCTTTCCGGGTTTACCTTGTAGCTACCACTCGACATGGCATTTTGTACTTCATCGACTTTGCCTTTATTGATTTCAGGCTGTTGCGCTAATTGTTGCTCAAGTGCTTGCAGGCGTTCGGCGGTATCGGTAAGGCTGACCTTATCGGCACCACTCGCTGAGCCGCTACTTGTCATCGACGAGCTTGCTGAGTCCTTTGTGTCTTTTTTGACATTACCAAGCCCGCGATCCCCTGACTGCTGGGTTCTTGATGAATTGATTCCTGAAATGTCATTAGCCATCTTTATTACTCCTGACCTAGGCCACTCTTTTATAGCGGCATTAATCTGACAATCTTTAGTTCTTCAACATAAATTATTGATTATTAAAGATTCACTCTTACTGTGCCAGGGCCTACTACTTCACCCTGGAGATCACGTTTACTCCGTACATTACGTATGCGTATAGACTGTCCACGAAAACCATCCATCATTGCCTTACCTTTTACCCGGATTGTAATGCCCTGGGACTCAGCAAGGATGGTAATTAATTCACCACGTTTGACCATATGCCTTTGTTTGACAAAACTTGACTGTAAAATACTACCCTGAGCAAGGCTCCGACGTAACCGCATACCTTCAAGTTGTTCAATCGAGGTATAGTAATTACTATTGACCCGCGATAGATCACGTTTCGCGACAGCAAGGTCACTCTTATGCAGCACAGCCCCTCGAGCTAATGCACGCTTACTGACAACGGTTTCACCAAATATACGAATGTTTACCGGGAGGTAGATCGTCCAGCCTTTGGCACCTATACAACGTATACCAACACTTGTTACCCCTGATTTTCTGGCCCCGACCGGGTAGAAGGTTTCGAGCCGTTGCTCACAGGCGGATAACTGCAGATGCGGATCAATTTTTCCAACCTGAGTATTAATTGAGTATGATTTTGGGAATTGCTGTTTCACAAATTGTTCAATATTTTGCCTTATTTCGTCATGTTCCTGCATGATTGTCTGCTGAGCATTTACTGAGGTAGTAAAAGTCATACCCAGACAAAATACAGAACAACTGAAAATTAGGGTACACCGGTGAATTTTGTTCACCAAAACTGACAATAATGACCTTTGTCTGTTCATAATACCGTCCTCAAGTCAAAATATTGACTTTCTTGCAAACCCTGCCGGGGTTTGGTTTAACTCTATGATATTTATGTTAATTCAAAGTAATTCCATTCATATTTTAAGCTAAATTACGTGGTGAACTGATTCACCAGACTATCTTGCCAGTGGAATTTGCAAGAGACATGCCATGAATTCATGGTTCAAGAGGCCGTGAATTTGAGCCGATAAGGGTTGAAGCATTATATATACCTTTAATAGACGGAGACGAAAATGGCAGGTCTGCTCGATGGTGTCGACCAACGAACCCGGCTCGCGGGTGAAAATCGGATGGAGCTTCTGCTGTTCACGCTGGGGAGTGCGCAAAAATTTGGTATTAATGTGTTCAAGGTGCAGGAAGTCATTCAATGTCCGAGCCTGACACGTGTAGCGCATTCGAATCCAGTTGTTCGTGGTATTACAAATATTCGTGGTAAAACAATCCCAGTGATGGATTTGGCAAAGGCGATTGGCAAAGAGGCTATTGAGAACATCGATGAAAGTTTCGTCATCGTCGCTGAGTTTAACCAAAGCGTACAGGGTTTTCTCGTCGGGGGTGTCGATAGAATCGTTAATATGAAATGGGAAGACATCCAGCCGCCGCCAGCCGGTTTGGGCAAGAATAATTTTATGACGGCGGTGACGAAAGTCGATGATGAAATTGTTGAAATCGTCGATGTCGAAAAAATACTTGCTGACCTTATTCAGGTCTCTGTAGAAGTCAGCGAAGAAACAGCTGCAGTGACACAACGCGAGGCGCGTCCATGGCGTGTTATGATTGTGGATGACTCTTCAGTTGCGAGAAAACAGATTCAACGCACACTGGAACAAATGCACATAGAAACAGTCCAGGCGAAAAATGGTAAAGAAGGATTAATGATGTTGCAGGAAATGGCAGCAGAAACCAATCAGATAACTGATAAAATTGATGTTGTCATTTCTGATGTCGAGATGCCAGAAATGGATGGGTATACCTTAACTATCGAAGTTAGAAAAGATGACCGATTAAAAGATGTACCGATAATTTTACACACCTCCTTGAGTGGGCAATTTAATCTAGGTATGGTGAAACAGGTTGGTGCCAATAGTTTCATCCCAAAGTTTGGCGCAGAGACTTTAGCGGCAGAAGTAAAATCATTTTTAACCATGCAGGATGAATGAAATCATCTTTTCTGTTTCGCGCAAGAGAGATAATGTTTGCGCATTAGCTCATAAATTTTAATTTATAAAAATAAAGACGGATAATAGTGACAGACGAGGTTCTCGCAAAGGAGCAGTATGATGAGTTCAGATTCTTCCTCGAAGAAGCCTGTGGTATTGTCCTTGGAGAAAATAAACATTATCTGGTAACCAGCCGACTAAATCGTTTAACGAAAGAGTTTTCCTTTCCCAATATCAGCACAATGCTAGATACCTTGAAGCTAGGTGCAAATAAAAATTTGAAAGAACGCATTATTGATGCGATGACCACGAATGAAACAAGCTGGTTTCGCGATACCTATCCGTATGAAATCTTACGACAGGAATTATTACCCGAACTTGCGAAGAAAAATCTGGGTGCTCTTAGAATATGGTCTGCCGCATGTTCAACGGGGCAGGAAGCTTATTCAACAAGTATGATTCTTTCAGAATTCCAGGCTTCGAACCCAGGCTCTTTACCCAGCTTTATTGAAATTG
>JAOULB010000060.1 GCA_029882235.1 Gammaproteobacteria bacterium
GGATAAGGAGTTACAACAGGGGCTGGAAATCCACCGTGAGTACCGCAATGCTGATGATAAGGTCGTCAATAAAGTAAAGATTGGAGAAGAGGTGACTGTCCACCTGCAGCTTCGCTCCGTGGATGGCCAGGCACATTATAATGTGGCATTGATTGATCTGTTACCGGGTGGGTTTGAAGTCGTAGTGGATGCAAGTCGGCAACAGGGCGGTGAATGGTCGCCTGAGTATATGGATCTGCGTGAAGATCGAGTTGTGCTATACGGCACCTTTGACAAATCAGCCAGAGAGTTTGTATACAAAATAAAGGCAACTAACAAAGGTAGCTATGTGGTACCGCCGGTATATGCTGAGGGTATGTACGACAGAAAGCTGCGCTATCGCGGTAAAGGGGCTACCATAACAGTTGAATAAGGCGTATGAAGTTTGATGGGAAAATAGTTCATCGAGAACGATGGTATATCGCTGGCCTGTTTATTCTGTTATTGGCTCTGTTGTTACCAGCTCCTGATCTGTATGAAACTCTGCCCAGTTCTCAGGCAATTTATGATCAGCGTGGCAAGTTGTTACGACTGACCCTGTCACGGGATGAAAAGTATCGACTCAGGATTCCGCTTCGAGATATAGCGCCCGTATTTCGCAAAGCCACTCTGATATACGAGGACCGTTACTTTTATCAACACATAGGTGTTAATCCAGTTGCCTTGTTTAAGGCATTCTGGACAACCTATGTACGTCGCTCCGCCCGAGTTGGGGCATCGACCATCAGTATGCAACTGGCCAGGTTGCGTTTTCGAATTCAAACTCAGACCTTGTCAGGTAAGCTCTATCAGATCCTTCGGACTCTACAACTTGAGTTGCACTATAGTAAAGATGAAATCCTCGAGGCCTATTTCAATATGGCACCCTATGGTGGCAACATCGAGGGCATTGCTGCCGCCAGTCTGATTTACTTTAACAAAACGCCTGACAGGTTGAGTCTTCATGAGTCATTAACACTAGCTGTGATCCCACAGAGCCCTTCATTTCGCAGTCTGGATAAGGGCAGTAATAACCCAGGACTGTTGCATGCAAGGAATGAACTAATCGAACGCTGGTTTGAGACATATCCTGACTCCAGAGAAAAGGCGATACTCCTGAAACAGCCTCTGCAGGCGCGTGATCGTCGTGCACTACCGTTCAATGCGCCACATTTTGTAGAAAGTTATTTACGCCGCTATGACACAGAACATAATCACACCACACTGGATCTTAAGCTGCAGAAAACCCTGGAGCGTAACATACGTCAGTATATAGAACGTAATCGGCAGCGAGGCGTGTATAACGCGAGTGCATTACTGGTGGATTACCGAGATATGTCTATTCGTGCCATGGTTGGCTCAGCAGATTATTTTAATGATGAGATTCGAGGTCAGGTCAATGGTACAGCGGCTTTACGATCACCAGGGTCAACGCTAAAGCCTTTCATTTATGCTCTGGCTATGCAACAGGGACTACTGCATTCGCAGAGCATGCTCAGAGATGCGCCGAGAAGCTTTGGTGCTTACAATCCGGAAAATTATGATCAGGATTTCAAAGGACCCATAACCGTTAGTGATGCATTAATCAAAAGCCGAAACATTCCAGCCGTTGCCACAGCAGCTCAGTTAAACAAACCTGATCTGTATGATTTTCTACAACTGGCCGGTGCGAATTTGCCAGAATCAAAACAGCATTATGGGCTGTCACTTGTACTGGGTGGTGCAGAAGTGACGATGCAAACACTGGTTCGTCTGTATGCCATGCTGGCCAACCGAGGCCGCCTGCATGCACTACGCTGGCAGCAACAGGAAGCTGATGATACACCGGTGCAATTGCTTGATGAGTCGGCCAGTTATGTCGCATTGAAAATGCTGGGCGGTAACCCACGTCCTGGTCGCAGTTATAAAAACGTGTCGCTTAAACATCATTTACCTGTGTACTGGAAAACGGGGACGTCCTATGGTTTTCGAGATGCCTGGAGCATTGGCGTGTTTGGTCCCTATGTACTGGCCGTATGGGTAGGTAATTTTCAGGGGGATGGCAATCCGGTGTTGACTGGCAGGCGAGTCGCAGGACCATTGCTGTTTCGTATTATCGATGCCATTCATACTCAGACACCAGCCATTGCCGAGACACGCATCTTTAAACCCGACTCGGTTAAAAGGGTAAAGGTGTGCGCATTGTCAGGTGATATTGCAAATAAATATTGTCATGTAAAAGAGCATGCTTCTTTCATACCCGGTGTTTCGCCGATAAAAAAATGTACCGTACATCGTCAGATATACGTTGATAGCCGGACAGGCTTAAGGGCGTGTAAGCAGCGTGGCTCAGCTAAAGCTAAAATATACGAATTCTGGCCATCAGACTTACTGGCCGTATTTCGTCAGGCAGGTATCGCGCGTCGTATTCCTCCGCCATTTGAATCAGCATGCAAGGAACATAATTATACTGTGGCGGGTCTTAAACCACGGATCACCTCGCCAGTGGATAAAGTGACATATATATACAGATCAGCAAAGGCTGATAATCAAACCATCGCCTTTAGTGCAGTAACCGATGCCGATGTACAAACCCTGTATTGGTTTATTAATGAGAGTTTTCTTGGCATAGCAGATGCAAAGGTACCCTATTATTGGCAGAGTTATCCTGGAAATTACAAAGTCAGAGTCATTGACGATCATGGGCGATCTGATTTTATTGCTCTGACGGTGCATGCCGGGCAGTGAATTATTCAAATGCCTATTTTGGCGGCGAAAAATAAATTGAGACTACATAAGCTTCGATATGGCGAATGGTGAATGAAATGAAGAAAGTATTTATAATTAATCTGGTTAATTTATTTTTTGTACTATCAGTTTGCAGTAGTGATTTGAAAACTATTGAAGATAAACTCACAAACTTGACAACAAGTAAAGATGTGGCTTCAGAAAAAATAAATGCAGAAAACTTTAATGAATATGCCGGCGACAATAAAGTCGGGTATTCGCTAGAAGTCAAAAATAATGGCGGGACAGTCGATATTCATAATTTACAGGATAATATCAATGAGCCATTAGATGTTATTATTTCTATTGAAAATGGTGAGCTGCAATCATCATGGAAACCATTAGATAATAAAAATATTTATATCTTGATGAGAGAATAGGGTTTTTAGTCATAAACGAACAAGAGAAATCAAAGGGGATGATATAAAATCAGGTGAAATAAATACTGCTCAGATCAATCGAGTCTGTACTATTGATTCAATACTTTTCTGCATTACACGCGACTTAATTCCCCTGTTTCTTTTTACCTCGCCACACACTCTTGCTTGTCTTAACCATCTCCAGATAAAGCGCTTCGACTTTTTCTCTGGCCCAGGGTGTCTTGCGTAAGAATTTAAGACTGGAGTTAAGGCTGGGGTCGTGGGTGAAGCATTTTATCTTGATACGCTTACCCAGTTCTGACCAGCCGTAGTGTGCTTCAAGTTCGGTGACAACCATTTTGAGGGTGATGCCGTGAAGGGGATCTTTCGCGCCGGGATTAGTCATTAGATCCACTGGCCGGGCCTTTGTCGGACACTGGTTTTGATTCGGCCTTTTTGACGCGTATACGGTTACCTGCAATGTCCTTACCGTTGAGTAATTTCATTGCGGCCTTTGCTTCACCCTTTTTGGGCATTTCGACAAAACCAAAACCTTTGGACTTACCGGTATCACTGTCCATAACCAGTTTGCAGGATTGTACGGTGCCGTGAGTCTGGAACAATGTGCGAAGTTCAGTTTCCGTGGTGCTACGGGCAAGATTGCGTATCAGTAGTTTCATGGGCTCACCATTTAGGGAAGAGATCAACATTATAGCGGCTTGAAGTGACTGCCATGCTGTTAAATATTCAGTCAACGGCGTTAAATTTGACTGTTAGCGTATTATTCCTTCTCCCCTTCAAAGTCTTCAATAATCGGGCAGCCGTCTTCTGATGCTCGACAGAGATTGAGTAGCAGGGTTAATTCATTGCGCAGGGTGCTGAGTTCTTCAAGGTGGGCCTCTACGTCTTTGAGTTTGCTGGCGGTGATTTCACGCACTTCGACACAGGCCTGTTGTGGGTCTTCACGCATGTCCAGCAGGTGTTTGATTTCATCGAGAGAAAAATTCATACGTTGGGCACGCTTGATGAATTTCAGGCGTGAGATGTCTTTGGCACTATAAAGACGGATGCCAGCATCGTTACGCTGGATGTTGCTGAGCAGTTTTATTTTTTCATAGTAGCGCAGGGTGTCGGCACTGACACCGGTCAGTTTTGTAATATCACCAATCTTGTATTGCGTCGTGTTACTCATGGTTTCAGTTTGGGGATGTCTTTCAGGCAACAACGACCAGATGGGTTTCTGATTTCACAGTCACAGCTTCCTGATTTTGTCTGTTCGACAACAAACTGCCTGGCCTGTTTAAGCTGTGAGTCACAGTCCTGTTGTTGCACATCAAAACAGTAACAGAGAGTACGCTCGGGTTGGTGTAATTTCTGTCCAACGGGGGTGCGCACATCGGCCTGGGTAAAGGTGGTGTTGTCCTGGCCGAAATAGATCACGTCACAGTCCGGGCTGTCACAAAAATACCAGGCCTGTTCGACGATCGATTTTTGCCAGGGCTTGTTCAGGTGATGCAGGAGTGTCTTGCGTTCAACACGTCCATAAGGTTTACCATTGACCGGGCAGACGCCCTTTTTCGGATAACCAGTATTCGAACAACTGTCATTGTCACAACATTCACTCATCGTCATGCCTCACATTTCGATAAAGAAAAAGTATTCATTTAATAAGTAAAGACCAACCAGAATTAAAACGACACCGGCAATCACCTCAAAAATCTTTTGATAACGTGACAGGATCTGCAGGGACTCCAACCAGCCCATGCTCCAGGCACCAATAATAATGGGAATACTGCGTCCAAGGGCAAAGGCCAGTAACAGCGCAAAGCCGTAAGTGACTGAACCGATGGCGGCACTGGCGGTGAGTGTCACCAGCAGGGCCGGTGTACAGAAGGGGCAAACCGCGACCGAAAAGGGAATGGCGAGTAAGAATGCACCCCACAGGCCAGTGACTTTCTTTGCCCGCATGCCGATCCACGGTAGTCGCAGTCGGATCCAGCCGGGCCAGCTAAGGCCCAGTATGATTAGTACCGGACCAAGTAATAAGGCCCATTCACGCCCCAGCACGGCCTTGACCCCTTCACCGCTAATCGCAGCAGCGACACCGAGGCTGACATGAGTAAAAATCATGCCCAGTACAAAGGCGCTGCCCATCAGGATAGCGCGACGTTCTTCATGTGCTTTGGTGACATAGGCCAGCATCACCGGGATGGAGGCAAAGGACACCGGGTTAAAGCTAAACACCAGCCCGGCCAGAAAGGAGAGCCCAATGCCGGCCCAACTGGCATGTTGCAGGGTACCGCGCAGGGCCTTGCCACTGAGATCGAACTCCGGCACTAATAAATAGAGCGCTGCACCAAACAGCAGGATGGCCGTGAGATACGGACTGCCTTTGGCGGCATGCTGTAAAAAGTCCTGGCCTTCTTTGTGAATTCCGCGGTATGCGGCCACCGCCATGGGCAGACTGAAACCGCTGGCAAATAAAGCACCTGCCAGGATTGCCGAGGTGATACTTTGTGTGGTGACGACCAGGCCGGTGATGACGACAAACAAAGGTATGGTGCAGGCCGGCAGGGTCAGCCCAAGTTGAATGGCCTGGGGGAGTCGCTGGCCATAAGGCAACAGGCGATAAAAACTCAGGTGCGGAACCGGTATATAGACACGGCGGGATACCAGATAGAGCAGGGCCATGGCTGACAGGATCAGGCTAGGAGTGGTGGCCTGCCATGTCGGTGCGGGTAACAGGGAAACGGCTAGCACCAGTAAACCAACGCTCAGCAAAATACGGCTTAGCCAGACGGCCAGGAGTTGCTGGCAACAGCCGCTGCTCGTTTTACGATGCGCATGCACGGTAAACAGCGTATGAGTGGCAATGGTGCACGGCTCAAAGAAGGCCAGTGTGCCAAGCAACAATGCGGAAAGGAGAACAACAACTTCCATTACCCATCCCCCAGCTTTGAGGCCAGTTGTTCACGCAGTCGTTTGGCAGAGGGCAGGCTAGTGAATACTAACTCACCGTCCACCGCAATGGCCGGTGTTGATAGCACACCTAGCTCCACGGCGTAGTCCAGTTCTTCAAGGATATTCACCTCACGCCAGTTGATGCGGTCTTCACCAAATTCATCGGCGATCTTGCGCAGGGTCTCTTTGGCATGACCGCATTTACCGCAACCGGGAGAGGAAAAGATTTCTATTTTGAGCATGGCGCGACCTCAAGCTTCCAGCCAAATCTGCAGGGGCAGGGCGAGATAGGCAGCAAAGAAGCCAAGACACCAGGCAATACCGGCGAGTATCAGCAGGCGTTTGTTCCAGACATGGATGCGTTGGCACTTCGCGGCCAGTTGGGGATCGGTCGGGCAACTGCGACCGGGTCGATAGGCCAGCCAGAGTGACAGGCTGATCAAAATACCCGCCACGGTAAAAGTCACAGCCTTATATTTTCCCAGTGTGACCAGAAACGGCACGCTGTCGGTCAGCGAGGCATAGGTGGCACCGAGGCCAAGGCTCACCAGCACGATGAGCAGACCACAGCAGATCAGGGTACTCAGGGAAGTAAACAGGGCCAGCCAGGTAATGCTCTGCCCCTTATCATATGAATCAGAAGACATCGAATATCCTTATTCCGGTTTATTTACGATGCCGCGGTAGTTATAACCGGCCTCGGCAATGGTTTTCTTCAGGACCTCATCGGTCAGGGATGTGCCGGCCTTGACCACCAGGGTGGCCGTGCCCTTTTCCTGATCGACTTCAACCTTTTCCACACCTTCCAGCTTTTTAAGGCGCTTTTTCACATTGTGGGCACAATATTGACAGGTCATGCCATCGATCTTGATCACGTAGTTGGGTGCCGCCAGCAGGGGCAGGTTGACCAGCAGCCCCAGGGCCACTGCAAAGATAAATTGTTTCATGCTCAACTCCAGAAGAATTCAGTCAGGCCATATTGGTGGCCTGATCACTATATCGGCAGCAAGCATACAAGCTGGAGCCAGCTCCAGGTCAAGAGAAAAATGATAGAAATTTGGATTGAGTAGCGCCAGGGTCGGGTTATCAGACCCTGGAGGATATTTCCCGGGCGGCTTCTTTCAGGGTTTTGGCCCACTCATCCTTGCGTCGTTCTCTGGGGGCAGAGATGGAAAGCCCTGCGAGTACTTCGTGTTTATTGTTATAGATAAGTACACCAATACAACCCACACCGATCTCGGCTTCTTCGTTATCGTAGGCGAAGCCCTGTGTACCTGATAGCTGGATGTTGTCTTTGAGGTCTTGCAGCTTCGACAGGGTGTATTGGGTATAGCTCTTCAGGCCGCTGCGTTTGCTATAGGCAGTGATAAATTCTTCACCGAGTTCACCGAGCATAAGTTTACCAACAGCGGTGACATGCAGTGGGGCGCGACTGCCGATCAGCTGTTCGACGCGCATCATTCGGTTGGGGGTGGCGCGTTCTATATAGATCACTTCATCCCCCTCACGTACCGTGAGGTTGATGGTCTCACCGATCTCATCACGCAGTTTTTCCATGATGGGCAGGGCCTCTTCACGCAGGTCTGTCGAGCGGCGGCTGCTATTGGCAAGCTGGGTTATTTTGCGCCCAATGTAATAATGCCCCGCAGTATCCCGTTCAACCAGGCCATTTTCTATCAAGGAGCCGAGAATGCGGAATGCCGTAGAGGGGTGCAGGCCGGTTTCTGCCGAAAGAATTTTCAGACTGGCCGGATCGGGGCTAGATGCAATGGCGTCCATCAAGGTGGCGGAGCGATCGATGACTTGAATACTTGTTGGCATATTAGGATTTCATAATGTGAAAACGATTGTGTATTGCGAAATTCTAGCTGAGACGCTATGGTATATGCAAGTACTGAATGGCGGTGTGACTGAGTGAACACCGCTTTTAATTTCGGTAAAGCATTTCACAATGTGAAATACGTTATACATTATGAAATTTTGGGTGGTTTGCACCTTGGTTTCAACAACACTGAGGAATATGACATGAGTACGAATACTGCAGAACAAATGACGGAACTGCCGGCCTTCTGTGAAGGCATCCAGCATTATGGCGAAGAATGGGATGGTTTCGACAAACATGCGGCCACTGCAGTCATTGCCGAGGGTGCGTCCGCCATCAGCGAGATAGATGAGACAGCCGCATACCAGACACTAATGGGGGCCGATGCCCTGCGTTATGTCACCCTGCAGCTGTGTGGCTCAAAAGGCTCCGGTCATCCCGGTGGCTTTGCCTCCAGTGCCGAGGCCCATGCGGCCCTGATGATGCTGGGTCATACCAATATTGTTACCGAAGTGGGTCACCATGCCCCCGGCTTCTACTCTTCCATGTTCCTCGATGGCTCGCTTGAGGCGATGGACATCCATAACATGAATGACATGCAGACCCGTTTCCGTGAAAAGCACGGTCTGCTGGGTCACCTGTCGGGCGCCATTCCAGGTCTGCTGGCACCTGCTGGTCCACTGGGGCAGGGTATGCATTTCGCCATGGCCGGTGCCTATCTGCATCGCGATAAGCTTTTCCCCGTTACCATTGGTGATGGTGGCATGGGTGAGCCCTATGTTTTGAATGCGATGATGCACTTCAATACGGCTTACCCGGATATTACTAACTTCCTGCCGACACTGATCTGGAACGGCTATTCCCAGGAACACCATTCTATGGTTTCTCTGCACAATAACGAGCAGATGATTAATTACTGGAAGGGCCACAAGTTT
>JAOULB010000401.1 GCA_029882235.1 Gammaproteobacteria bacterium
GTGATGGTGACCTGACCCAGCGCCTGCCTGATTTTGGTAACGATGAGCTGGGTCAGACGGCACGATCCTTTAATGGCTTTATTGAAAAAATTCAAAACGTCCTGCTTGAAGTAAAAGAAGCCGTAGAAAATATGGCCTCGGCATCACAACAGGTGAGTGCATCATCACAGGCTCTGAGTCAGGCCGCGAGTGAACAG
Organism: Gammaproteobacteria bacterium; assembly: GCA_029882235.1. GTDB lineage: Bacteria > Pseudomonadota > Gammaproteobacteria > UBA6429 > Thiohalophilaceae > JAOULB01. The sequence continues at coordinate 198 of JAOULB010000401.1, forward strand.
GCTGCCAGTGTTGAGGAGACCAGTGCGTCACTGGAAGAAATGAATGCCTCTATCACGCAGAATACAGAGAATGCACGCGCGACAGATGGGATCGCCAGTTCGGCATCGAAACAAGCAGAGGAAGGTGGCCAGGCCGTAACTGAAACCGTGGGAGCAATGAAAAACATTGCCGACAAAATTGGTCTCATCGAAGACATTGCCTATAAAACAAACCTGCTGGCACTCAACGCCGCAATTGAAGCCGCACGTGCCGGTGAACATGGTAAGGGATTTGCTGTGGTTGCAGACGAGGTGCGTAAGCTGGCAGAACGTAGTCAGACATCAGCGGGAGAGATTAGTGAGCTGGCCAGTAATAGTGTGCAGATCGCTGAAAAGGCCGGTGGTCTGATTCAGGAAATTGTTCCTGGAATTCAGAAAACCGCAACCCTGGTGCAGGAAATTGCTGCAGCATCAGAACAACAAACATCTGGTGTGGCTCAGGTGAATACAGCCATGGGGCAACTCGATCAGGGTGCGCAACAGGCCGCATCATCATCTGAAGAGCTCGCCGCAACGTCGGAAGAAATGAATTCACAGGCTGCGCAGTTACAGGAAACCAGCGGGTTCTTTAAACTGGGATCAAGCAGCAACGCAGCAAGAGTTCAACAGTCAACAGTTGCGATGGGTAATACGGCAGTAAAAATGGAAACTGTTGTCTCTTCTCAAGCTGAAGTAAAACCAGCTGCAACAAGTACAGTAAAGGTCGAACCTGTGCATCATCAAAAAACTAAATATACATATAGTCATTCAAGCATGACATCTGGTGATGAGAATGTTGATGAGGGTGACTTTGAAGACTTTAAGTAGGTATGAACTTAAACATATCAAGTGAAGGATATCTATATGTCAGAACTTAATGAACCAAATACAGCTGAGGCAGGTAGCATTGAAGGGATCCATCCTGATGGAATCATTGATCAGGGATTGGGCAAAGAGATAGAGGGTGAAAAATTCCTGACATTTCAGTTAAATGCAACCGCCTATGGAGTTGAAATCAAGCGTATCAAGGAAATTATTGAATTTGGGGGATTGACGCGTATTCCAATGACACCGGCATGTATTCGAGGCGTGATAAATTTACGCGGCAATGTCGTCCCCATCGTTGACCTCGCCGAGCGTGTTGGTATTAAAAGTGAAACGGAATCACATAGAACCTGCATCATCATTGTCGAAATTGAAGATGAGGGTGAAAATTTGGATCTTGGATTTGTTGTCGATGGCGTTGATCAGGTCGTCGGTATTGCCGAAGAGAACATTGAAGCGGCTCCGACATTTGGTACAGAGATTAAAAGTGAATTTATCTCTGGAATGGGAAATGTGAATGATGATTTTGTTGTGCTACTTGATCTGGATTCTGTTTTGTCGGTATCAGAATTGTCAGAACTTGTAGCTGCTGTAGCGGAATAATTATTAATGTCTGTGAAGGCGATATAGTCGAGATGCTCAAGAATGAATGAGAAAGTTTTATCTGTATCTGATGATGGAAAATCTACGGCTAATGATGATTTTGAAATCTTTATCCATTCAGGTGAGTTTTATTTTGGCGGTGCTCCAGCCATTATTTCGACCGTGTTACGCACACGGACAGTACTTACTTTCTGGCATGTGGGTACCAGGACAGGCGGAATCTGTCACTTTATGTTGCCCGAATCACCCGAAGGTAAGTGTGATATGCGCTATGGTGATTGTGCACTTGCAGAAATAAATAATCTGGCAAAAAAATATAAAATCAATATTAAGGAACTGGATTTGCATCTGTTTAAAGGTGTGGATAGTTCACTCGATGAGATAAAAATTCGTCAGGAAATTGAACATATAAAAGGATTGTTAAAGAAGCAGGGTTTTGATTCGTCAAGAATAAAAGTCGATAGTTGTTTTTCTAGCAAAATCAAACTTAATTTGTCTACCGGGAAAGTAGAGCAAACACTTAAAGAACAAAAAACTGTGTCAGACTCCGAATTGGAAAA
>JAOULB010000402.1 GCA_029882235.1 Gammaproteobacteria bacterium
TTTACGCCGTAAATCAGAAGATATTGCTTATGTAAGGAAAGGTCAAAACCCGCACTAATCAGCTAGAGGGATGATTTCTTCGAGATCACTCACCTTCGCAATGGCCATCATTTGCTCTGGCAGATTCCTGAACTTGATTCCGACATTCTTATCACGAGCCTGGCGCATCCATTCAACCAATAGCGCCAGTCCGGCACTATCACTACGTGTTACTGCATGCAGATCAAACACCATATCTGCATTCGCCCCATTGATCAGACTGGATGCCGCACGCCAGAGCTCAGGTACAGTATTTGCGTTAATTTCGCCCTTGATTTCAAACTGGCCATCTACCTGTTGAGTTATTTTTGTCGGAGTCATTATTGTGCCTTTTCCGCCCTGGTATTGTGTTTTTCCAGTCGTTTAATTAAGGCATCCAGACTGGTTTGAGAAATCTCGGTACCAAACGAGGTGCGGTAATTAGCGATTAGACTGACACCATCAACAGACAGGTCATACACTTTCCAGGCTTCCTTTTTCAGGTGCAGATTATATTTAATGATGATCGGCGCCTTGGTTTTCTGAATCACTTCCGTCTTCACAGTGACATCTCCTTTTGCTGGATCGTCACGTAAGGGTAAAAACCGAATGTCCTGGCCCGTGTATTCAAGCAAAGCCGTTGCATAAGTCCTGACCAGCAAGGTGCGAAACGCCTTTACAAATTGAAGTTTCTGCGATTTATCTGCACGGCGCCAGTGCTTACCTAACACCCAACGCGACATGGCGATAAAATCAAAATGCGGCAGGACAATTTCACTGACCATGCCATAAATCAGATCAGGATTTTTTTTCAGCGCCTGCTCTTTTTCTTTCAAGGTATTGAGCATTTTATTGCTCGTAGTCTCAACTAGCTCCTGTGGACCAGTCACTGCTATGGCATTGGCGGAGAACACGCAGACAAGGATGACGACGAATAGTCGCCCTGCAAATTGAGCGTTAACAACTGCAGACATTATTTCTTATCTCCCTTGTCTCCTTTATCACCATCACCTTCGGTCATAAACTTGGAAACGAACTGACCAATCAGTTTTTCCAGCACCATGGAACCCTGTGTAAGTTTAATCCGATCACCATGTTTTAAACTTTTGTCATCACCACCGGGTTCAAGACCAATATACTTTTCACCCAGCAAGCCTGCTGTATAAATACTGGCCGAGGTGTCTTTGGGCAAGGTGTCGTACTGACCCTCTATGCTCATGGTCACGACAGCTTCCAGAGTCTCATTATCGAATTTAATATCGACAACACGTCCCAGACGCACGCCGGCCATTGCGACAGGAGACCGCACCTTGAGGCCGCTGGCATCTTCAAATTTGGCCGTCACCAGATAGCCTTCATCATTACTATAGGTACTCAGGTTGCTGACCTTCATCGCCAGCATAAATAATGCAGCCGCACCCGCAGCTACAAATATCCCTACCCATATCTCGACTTGTCTTGAATTCATGGTTCAGATCTCCCCGAACATTAATGCTGTTAATACGAAATCCAGTCCCAGCACCGCCAGCGCTGAGTGCACAACAGTGCGTGTTGTTGCTCGACTCACACCTTCAGACGTTGGGATAGCATCACTTCCTTCAAAAATGGCAATCCAGGTCACGACGACACCAAAAACCAGACTCTTGATTACACCATTATAGATATCATCATGCAGATCGACCGCGTCCTGCATCTGTGACCAGAATGCGCCTTCATCAACGCCGACGAGGTCGACGGCGACAAAATAACCGCCAATAACACCAACGGCACTAAATATTGCTGCCAATAACGGCATGGCAATAAAACCAGCTACAAAACGGGGCGCCATCACTCGACGAACAGGATCAATCGCCATCATCTCCATGGCTGAAAGTTGCTCCGTCGCCTTCATTAAACCGATTTCAGCCGTCAGGGCTGAACCTGCGCGACCCGCAAAAAGTAGTGCTGTGACAACTGGACCAAGCTCGCGCACCAGCGATAAGGCCACGACAATACCGAGGGATTCTTCCGCACCAAAGTCAACCAGGGTGTTATAGCCCTGTAGACCCAGTACCATGCCAACGAACAGTCCCGACACCACAATAATAACCAGTGACAGTACACCAACCGAATAAACCTGCTGGATCACCAGTCCAGGTCGAGGTATTAAGGTATGCAGTCCAGCGAGAATATTGTAAAACAGG
>JAOULB010000404.1 GCA_029882235.1 Gammaproteobacteria bacterium
CTCGATCATATGGTTGATATCACGTCATTAATAAATGTTTCGTATCTGGAACCATCAGATAAAGCGTTAATTTCCCGACCTCTGATCGGTCACAATATCCCAACAGATAAATCTGAACTGGCACTTATCCGTAAAACAGCCCTTGCACATCCCGACTATCCCCTGGTCTGGGTATCAAAAGATGGTGAATACGGTGCAATGCTGATTCGTACAGATTTTCGGACTGTCAAACCGAAAGGTAACGCTTTTGATTCTGTGGCTACGTTTGACGTAACTGGTATAACAAGCAGCGATGTGGTTGAAGGAGATAAAGAATACGCAATGACATCGCCTTCTTTCGAGGAATATACAGTTTTTTATCACGCTATCGAAAAGATTATAGAGCAACAGCAATATAGTAGTCATTTTGAATATTACCCAATCGGTGGCGCACCCGTGAATGCTTATATTAACGATGAGATGTTGCCACAGATTAATTTCTGGACGATGGTTAGTCTTCTATTAATTGCAGTGATTCTCTGGTTGTTATTCCGTTCATTTTCTGCACTGTTCTGGCCTATTTTAATCATCGCTCTGTCTGCAGTTTTTATGGTAGCAACTCTCGGCTACCTTGGCATCCGCATGAATATGATGATCAATGTCGTAGTTTTGTTAATTATGGCGATTGGTGTAGCCGACGCCATACATATCATGTCTAGCTACATATATTTTAGAAAACAGGATGAAGATCACCTCTCCGCTCTACGGAAAACCTATCGGAAATCCGGTCTGGCTGTAACACTTACCAGCATGACCACAGCTGCAGGGATGCTGGCACTGTTATTTGTACCATTGATTCCTATACAATTATTTGGTCTTGCCTCAGCACTCGGAGTACTGTTTGCATTTTTATTATCTGTAGTCATGCTCCCCTTAATGATGAATCTTTGGGGGCCTATGAGAAAAAACCATATGGCCAATTCAGAGCATCATTCTATACAGATAATTTTACGCAAGTTTGAACACTGGAGTCATTTATATCCGACCCGCAACATCACAGTGTTTAGTCTCTTTACCGTTGTCTTGCTATATGGTGCCTTGCAAATACGCGTCGATACTAATTTTATCGAACTTTTCACAAAAGATACGCCAATGCGCATCGCACAGGAAACCGTTGAGGAGAAAATGGGCGGCACCATGGCACTGGAGATTATGCTTGACAGTAAACTGGAAGAAGCCATGCTAAAACCTGTCATGTTAAATGCTATGGATCAACTACAGGCATGGTTAGAAAATGAAATGGGACATGTTGTAGTAAAAACAAATTCACTGGTTGATGTCGTAAAGGATTCAAATCGCTCACTAAATAGCGGACAACAGTCTTATTACAAAATACCACAGGATGCTAATGTTTTACGTCAGACACTGTTTATGTTTAATAGTGCCAACCCAAGGGATCGAGCTCTACTGGTTTCAGATGACTATCGTAAGACACACATCACCGTAGTATTTAAGAATCACGGTAGTCAGTACTACATAAAGATGTTTAAACAGATCCAGGATAAGATTGATGATGTTTTTGCAGATATTAAAACACATGATAACAGTCTTAAAGTCACACCTACCGGTACAATGGTGGTGACTATGCGAGTTATAGATTATGTCAGCTGGTCACAGATCAATGGATTTGGGATCGCCCTCTTGAGCATTTCAGTCATTTTACTTCTGACATTCCGCTCAGTACGAGTTGGGCTGGTGGCCCTCTATCCAAACTTATTACCTATTGTTATGGTATTTGGCATAATGGGTTATGCAGGCATTCCACTGGATACAGATACTCTGTTAGTCGCGCCCATCCTGATTGGTATTGTGGTTGATGACACCATTCATTTCCTGACACATTATCGAGCATTAATGGAGCAACATGATGATATCGACAGAGCTATCATTGGTAGCTTCCGAGAAGTTGGACAGGCCATTACCTTTACAAGTTTGATTCTGATTGGTGCATTTGTAACATTTGGTTTTCTTGACCATAACGGTTTAAAGAATTTTGGCATGCTTGCCTCACTTGCCATGATGACAGCCCTGGCTGGCGATCTTCTGTTATTACCAGCCCTGTTAAAGGTCACACGTACCCGCTTCAATAATGTCGCACAAACTGCACAGGCAACGACATAAGTACTTTGACCAACACACCATAGATGGAATTT
>JAOULB010000403.1 GCA_029882235.1 Gammaproteobacteria bacterium
GATCGAAGAACTCGTCAGAAGAGAAGTGCTCTATCAGGAAGCAAAAAAACAGAAAGTCGACAAAGATAAGAATGTCGCCTATGTCATAGAACAGAATCGTATTGATCTGATGGTAAAGGCACTTGTATCTAAAGAATTTTCCAAAAAGCCGATTAAGGAAAAAGTTTTAAAGAAACTCTATAAGGATAAAGTGGCTGGCGCTAATCTGAAAGAATTTAAGGCACGTCACATTCTGTTAAAAACTGAAGATGAAGCCAAGGCGGTAATTGCGCAACTGGATTCAGGTGATGACTTCGCCAAACTGGCTGAGAAAAAATCAACCGGCCCTTCTGCAAAACAGGGCGGTGATCTGGGCTGGTTTGCACCGGGTCGTATGGTGCCTCCGTTTGCACGTGCGGTTGCTGAAATGAAAAAAGGCACATACAGCAAATCACCGGTAAAAACAAAATTTGGCTGGCACGTCATCAAACTTGAAGACTCACGCACAAAAGAACCACCAAAATACGAAGACGTTAAAAAACAACTGGAATCAACAGTGAATCAACAACGTTTTCAGGATTATGTAACGGAATTAACCAAAAAAGCCAAAGTTAAGATTAAATAATTAAAATAGACCATGGGTGAGAAATCACCCATGGTCATTACTTAGTCCTTCAATAAATCCTGCTCCAGTTTTTGTTTTTCGTAGCCACAACCCAGAAATTCGACAATCGACTCCAGATCTTTCTTCGCATTTCCAAGACAACTGGTCGCGCCCGGCGAAGGGGTCATATTAAAAATAATCCCATTACCGGGATTAATACGCGCTTCACCCAAGTGTAATTTACGATTGTCTTTATCAATCATGACTGGACGAATCCCACCAATATTTTTCGCATAACGTAAGTCTGAGGCTCGTAAACTCGGAACAATTTTTTGCACGTCTTTTGCAAAAAGGATGCGACGAAGAACAGGCACCTCAAATAACATGTTCTTAAGAATATAATTGCGTGTATCAGAAACTTTGAACAAATCCCAGAATACTTTTAGTACACTGCTATCAGGGCGTAGAACCTTAAAGAACTCAGGAATCGTAGAATAGTTATACCGCTCCAGCATCGGTAAGATCAGTGCCGTTGGACCAAATCGTGTTTTACCCGGCACCAGGACATCTGGATCACCATGGACAGCTGCAAAAGGCAGCTTATCGTTTTGAATGGTGTAGACCTTACCCTTAAGAACCATTGGCGCAAAATAAAAACTACCCGCCACGGGCAGACAGGAAAAATTCAGTCCATACCCCATTTTCTGTGCAAATAATAAACTGTGTCCACCCGCAGACACGACAACAAAACGGGCCTCAATAATACCTTTGCTGGTTTTAATTTTATAAACTTGATCTTGCTGACTGATGTTTAATATTTTTGTTGCAATCTGAACAGAGATATTTTTATCTTTTTGATTTTGAGCATCCTGAACAAATGCATTGGCAAGATTTTTAAAGTTTACTGCAGTGTATTCATTTTCCACGCCCATGCCGATAACGGCTTCCTTGCGCTTATGCATCACCTGCGGTTCGATCCGGGCAATATCTTTTTCCGTAAAAAGTTTATTTGTCGGGAAGTGTGGACTAAATGTTTCAAAGCGACTGGATAAGCTCTCGCATTCCTGCTCACCAACGCCTATTACCATTTTCGGATATTTATAAAGAATATCCTTATTGCTGGTAAATCGCTCAATATACCGCGTGACCATATTGGCTGAGGCCTGCACCTCAATCGCTTTTTCCAGACTATAGTTTGTCTCTATGTCTCCACAGTGCAGTGTCTGACTGTTGTGGGTTCCATTCGAATTGAGTTTTGCGATTTCATCACATTTTTCAAACAGCGTGATATCTTTTACGTCAGTATATTTTGCTAATAAATAGAGTAGCGCCGAGCCAGAAATACCACCGCCAACAATAGCGACATCGGTTTTTGTTATTATTGTTCCCATGACCCATCCATGCTTGATTTTTGATCTTACTCTTCTTTATATCAAGCATAGAATATCGGACAAAATGTGCATTTCCTAAACCGTCTAAATGTTCAGGGTTTTAGCTTTTTGCCTTGGAATTATCAGGGCTTACATAGTGATAGGTAATGATAGCCGCAATTAAGCTCAGACTAGCTGCGGTCATAAATGTAAACTGTGCGCCAAGAGAATCCCAGGCA
>JAOULB010000061.1 GCA_029882235.1 Gammaproteobacteria bacterium
CTGTGATCTGGCGAAAGACACCTTTGCGCCAAACCGCCATCTTGAGCTGGGTTTTCCAGTACGCTACTGGGATAAAAATGGTTTCGTCAGTACTTTAGTTAAATATGATGAAGGATATAAAGCAGATAAACTTTTATTTGAGATACCTGCTGATTATTTCAAGATGAGTGTGACGCAGATGCGTCAAAAGGCTTCTTCCGCTAATGTATTTTAGCTGTTGAGTGTGACTGCCCGTAGTTCACAAGCTGAGCTATCGCAGACCAGCATACTGCCCTGTGTTTCCTGCCAGTCTCCTAGCACGATACGCTTTGCATTCTGATTATCTAATTTAAGATCGTGGATGGCAGGACGATGGGTATGACCATGAATGAGCTGGGTAACGCCTGATTGTTTCATAACGGTTTCTACAGTCTGTTGATTGACATCCATAATTTCGTTGGTCTTGCCTTCCGTTTCGGTTTTGCTGATTTCACGATATTTTTTTGCCAGCGCCAGTCGTTCTTCTGGTGATTTGGCGAGCAATTCTTTTTGCCAGTCTGGGTTGCGTACCATGTTACGAAAATCCTGATAGGCCTTATCATCAGTGCATAAGGTGTCGCCATGGAGTAGCAAGGTGGGGGTGCCATACAGGTCAATAATTTCACTATCTGATAATAGTGTGCAGCCACTCATGGCTGCAAACGTCTCGCGCATTAGAAAATCCCGATTGCCATGCATAACTAACACCGGTACGGATTCACTGAGTTGTTTGATTTCTTTGATGGCCTGCTGGTAATCAGGCAGGACCATATCATCACCTAGCCAGACTTCAAACAGATCACCAAGAATATACAGCTTTTCAGCATGCGGTGCTTCATGCTGTAAAAACTTGATGAATAACTGTGTTAGCTCAGGATGCTGAGGACTAAGATGGAGATCAGAAATGAACAGCGTGCTCATTCTTTTTTGATCAGACAACTTCGACCTTGGTAATCACAACGTCCTCAGCAGGCACATCCTGGTGCATACCCTGTGATGTAGTTGAAACATCTTTAATGGCGTCGACAACATCGAGCCCATCCGTGACTTCACCAAAGACGCAATAGCCATAGCCATCTTGTGTCGGTGCTTTAAAATCAAGGAAGGTGTTATCTGCGACATTAATAAAAAACTGTGATGTGGCAGAGTGGGGGTTGGGCGTACGGGCCATGGCGATCGTGCCACGAGCATTCTTTAAACCATTACCCGCTTCATTCTGAATTGGTTTTTTAGTCGGTTTTTCTTTCAAACCCGGTTCCATTCCACCACCCTGGATCATGAAGCCATCAATGACTCGATGAAAAATAGTGCCGTCATAGAAGCCTTCTTTGGCATAATTGAGGAAATTTTCTACTGTTTCGGGGGCTTTGTCGGCGTCCAGTTTTAAAGTGATAACGCCTTTTGAGGTGTGAATTTTTACCATGGTTTATTGACCTTAAATCTAGTTCGCGGGTTTGGCTGGGGATATTGCTTGTGCACCAGCACGGGAAATTTTGATAATAATGACGGGGTCGCGGGGAACATCCTTAGGAAAAGGTCCCGCAGCTATGGTTGGAATGGCTTTAATCATATCAACAATTTCCATCCCTTCAACCACCTTGCCAAATACCGCATAACCCCAGCCACGAGGATTTTTACCTTTGTGATCAAGGAAATCATTATCAACAACATTGATGAAAAACTGCGATGTTGCCGAGTGGGGATCCAGGGTCCGGGCCATGGCGATGCTGCCACGCTCATTTTTTAGCCCATTATCCGCCTCATTGATGATTGCAGGGCGGGTACTCTTGCGATGATAGTTCGTGTCAAAACCACCGCCCTGGATCATGAAGCCGTTAATCACGCGGTGAAAGATGGTGTTGCTGTAAAAGGCTTCATCGATGTATTGAAGAAAATTTGCTACAGTTTTTGGGGCTTTATCAGGATAGACTTCAAGTACAATTCGCCCCTTGTTTGTCTCCATATGAACCTGAACGGCAGCACCTGCTGCCCAGAGGTTGAAGCTAGCGGTGATCAGGAACAGGCCCAGTGCAAATTGTCTCATTCGGTATTCTCCGTCTGTCATTGTTTCGGCGCTGGCATAATAAAGGGTTTATGGCAGCCTGCAAAGTATTCAGCTGATTTTAGTACTAATTTTTGAGGAATGCGTCTATTTCCGTTAACCTACGCTATATTGAGTCCTGCTTGATCGTAAAAGGTATTTATATTGATGTTGTACGTCCATAATAATCTAACTCGGCAAAAAGAAGCCTTCCTTCCCATCGATCCTGAAAATATCCGCATGTATGTCTGTGGTATGACAGTCTATGATTTCTGTCATATTGGACATGCGCGTGTGTTGATAGTCTTCGATGTTATTTATCGCTATCTGTGTCGAATTTATGGGCCAGAGCATGTCACCTATGTTCGCAATATTACCGATATTGATGACAATATTATTGCCCGAGCAAACCAGAATGGGGAGTCTTACCTGGATTTAACCCAAAGATTTATTGACGCCATGCGGGAAGATTCTGACAAGCTTGGTGTTTTACGGCCAGACGAAGAACCCAGAGCGACCGTATACATGGAACAGATCATCGACATGATCAAAGTGCTGCTTGATAAGGGCTATGCCTATGCAGCAGAGAATGGGGATGTCTATTACGACGTCAGTGAGTTCGATGATTATGGTCAGCTTTCCGGTAAGCAGCTCGAGGATCTACGTGCGGGTGCGCGTGTTGAGGTATCTGAAGCCAAACAGGATCCGCTCGATTTTGTACTCTGGAAGGCAGCGAAACCAGATGAGCCTAGTTGGGATTCACCCTGGGGTAAGGGTCGACCTGGCTGGCATATTGAATGTTCGGCGATGTCAACGCATTGCCTGGGTAGCCATTTTGATATTCACGGCGGAGGACTGGATCTTCAGTTCCCACATCATGAAAATGAAATTGCTCAATCCTGTGCAGCAACGGGCGACAGTTTTGTTAATGTCTGGATGCACAATGGTTTTGTACGTGTCGATGATGAAAAAATGTCTAAATCACTGGGTAATTTTTTCACTATTCGAGAAGTGATGGAAAAATATACACCTGAAGTGATTCGCTATTTTATTCTTACCAGTCATTATCGAAGCCCATTAAACTATTCGGATAAGCATCTCGACAATGCTCGAGCGGCATTAACAACACTGTATAACGCCTTACGTGATATTGATGTCGTGCCTATGTATCTTGATAATGAATATGCCGAGCGTTTTGATTCTGCAATGGCAGATGATTTTAATACGCCAGAGGCATTGACGATTTTGTTTGAGCTGGCAAAAGCTTTAAATAAATCAAAAGAAAAAGATCTGAGTGAAGCCAAGAAGTTTGCTGCCCAGTTAAAACATTTAGGTCTCTTGCTGGGTTTATTGCAGGATGATCCTGAACAATTTTTACGCGATCGAACAGGGCAAAGTGGTTCAGGTTTAAGCGATGATGAGGTTGATTCTCTGATACAGCAACGTGAACAGGCGCGACTGGATAAAGACTGGTCAGAAGCTGACAGAATACGAGACTTGCTCAGCGAGCAGGGAATAATTCTGGAAGATGGGGCCGGTAAAACAGGCTGGCGTCGTGGTTAAGAATTAGCGTTGAACTTATTAAGTGTTAATCAGTCATAGCACAACGAACAATAAACAGGAATTGGAGGTTAGGCACAATGAAGCAATTAAGAAGGATTTTTATTCTGATAATTGGTGCTGTTTTAACATTCAATTCACCCGTTATCGCTGATGATAAAGGGAATATAAAAGAAGACAACCCCCATGTGCGCCGCTGGAATGGATTCGCAAACAATTTGTTAAAGCTGCATCACCGGCTGATAAAAGAAAATGCGGTAACGAAAAAAACTTCAACCGGTGGCTATGCGGGACAGCCAAATTTTTACAAAGAAGAAGCATTTTATAGTAAAAGTACAGGGAAAATAATCAGCCGCGTGCAATGGGAAAAGGAGTTGCCGGAGCAAATGCACACTATTGAAGTTTACTTTTATGACAAGAAAGGACGCATTGCGCGAGATTATAGTGCGGCCTATTTGCCAACATATCGTAACGCTCCATCACAGACATTGATTAATATTCATGCCTATAATAACAACACTCAGGCCTTCCGCAGTTTTGACGCTAGTGGAGCGCATGTTTTAGATCGTTGTGAAGGAAAATATAAAGGGAAGGATGTGAATATATTATTAGATGAGGACGATCTCTATAATGAATTAGACGGTGTGCGGCTTACACCTGAATATAAAGCTTGTGTAAAAGGTTTGCCTGAGTCGGTAGGTGTTTATCTTGTGCCCCAATAGTTACTTTGTAATATTTAATGTATCGTTAATCGTTGATAAAAGCTCTTTATTTGTTGTGCGAGATTTAAGTAGTACGCTATTGACATGTTGCGCAGTTTCCGGATCTACATTCTGAGCAGAGAATATAACAACTTTAGGTGGCACAACATTTTTCTTAATGGCCTCAAGTAAATCCAGTCCAGAACCATCAGGTAAACTAATATCAAGTAGCACCATATCGAACTTTTGCTCTAATAATATATCCTTTGCAGCAGAGACGGTTGATGTCCAGGATAATTCACAGACGTTTTGCAGCATTTTGCTAACCAGTCGGTGGATATCCTGATCATCTTCAACATGGAGTATCTGTGGCTTCGATTTTTTACCCGTAGCATTCATAACAACCTGACGCAGTTTTGCTTCATTAATTGGTTTGTTTAACCAGTCAACAACCCCAACAGATTCGTTACCTTGTTCACGCCGAGCCTCACTGGCCTTTATTGAAACCACAACGACCGGTATGTCACGAATTTCATTATGTTGGCGGAGAGTGCTTAATAGCTGCAGGCCATCTTGATCGGGTAATATGATATCCAGAGTTATCGCATTATAGAACTCGGGTTTTTCTTTTAACCGACGACGTGCTTCGGCGGCAGTAGTCGCTATATCTGAGTTAAATCCAGACTCTGCCAGAATGCGTTTCAGAATTAGGCCAACATCAGGATCATCCTCGATTATTAATACATTTTCCTGAGATGTATGGTCAGAGGGGATTGGGAGTTGCCCGGTAGAAAGTTCAGAGATTAATTCAGGCAATTCAAAATAAAACGTTGTACCTGCACCCAGTTTGGACGTGTAGTTAATTTCACCACCATGTTTATCAACAATCAAACGAGTTATGCTGAGCCCAAGACCCGTACCGCCTTTTTTACGCGTATCCGTTGAATCATACTGCGTAAATTTCTCAAATATCTTGCCCTTAAAGTCATCGGGAATTCCGGGACCATGATCAGATACGGAAATGCGAATTACACCATTATGACGTTTGACGCTTAGTTCGATTGACTCTCCTTTGGGAGAAAACTTCGCAGCATTGGACATCAGATTATTCATTACCTGCATTAAGCGATCTGAGTCGGCATAAACACGGATGTTTTCTTCTGTGGGTGTAAAGGTAAAGTTGACACCATATTGGTCAGCGTAAGACTGGTTGGTCTCTACTGCTTGTTGAAGAAATGGATTTAGTTCCAGGCTTTGAAAATGAAATGCCATCATGCCGGCTTCAATTTTCTGAATATCAAGAATGTCATTGATTAATAATAATAATCGTTCTGTATTATTTGATGTGATGGTGAGTAACTCTCGTACTTTATCCGGTAACTTGCCCACAGTGTCCGCCATAACTAAACCTAGTGAGCCACGTATAGATGTCAGTGGCGTTCTTAATTCATGACTGACTGTTGAGATGAATTCATTTTTCATTTTTTCCATTTGTTTGCGGTCAGTGATGTCACGCACGATTCCGGTATAGAGCGGTTCACCTTCAATGACCGCTTTACTCACGGCAAGGTCAAGGGGGAAAATGCTACCATTCTTACGCAGGCCATCAACTTCACGGCCTATACCAATAATATGGGCCTTGCCTGTCTTGTGATAGGACTCCAGATAGCCATCATGTTCTTCTCTATAAGGCGATGGCATCAGCATATTTATATTTTTACCCATGACCTCATCGGCCGAGTAACCAAAGATGTGTTCTGCCGCACGATTGAAGCTTTGTATACTGCCTTTGTTATTGATAGTTATGATTCCATCGACGACATTCTCAAGAACAGACTGGAGGCGCGTTGCACTTGATTCCATGGCCTTCTCAGCCTTGACGCGTTCACTCACATCCCTGACGATGCCGCTAAACATGCGTTTATCATTTATTGTTATTTCACTGATGCCCAGGCCTAGATGGATAATTGAACCATTTTTATGTCGGCCCTGTACCTGTCGGCCAATCCCAATAATTTTTGCCTTGCCTGTGTTTAGATAGTTACTTAGATAGCCATCATGCTCATCATGGAAGGGGTTGGGCATAAGCATTTTTACATTTTGCCCAATGAGTTCATCAGAGCTATAACCAAAGATTTTTTCACAGGCAGGATTAATACTCTGGATAGTGCCTTTTTCATCAATGACGATAACGCCATCGAGCATATTTTCTAATACAGAGTGCTGCCAGGTAGTTTGATCTTTTGGATGTTTCACATGAATGGCCATTATGTCGATACTTAATTTAAGTATCATTATGACTTACTGTCAGCGATGAGGAAGTAAGGATTTGTTAAGTGATTATGAATTTACTATCAGGCTTTATGACAAGTCAAGCCTGTCCCAAATGGCCTGGACTTGCTTTGGGAGTTCAACAGGGTCAAAGGGTTTCATAATGACATCGACGACACCCATATTAAGATAGCTGTTGACCTCATTAGGCTGAACTTTTGCCGTCATGAATATGACCGGGATGGTTTTGGTGTCATTCGATTGTTTTAGTTTGGCTAGCAGACTTGGGCCATCCATGTTGGGCATCATTACATCGAGAATTATTAGATCCGGCCTGTTTTTGTCGATATTTTGTAGCGCATCTTCGGCACTGGCAAATAAATCGACCTGAAACCCACCGAGCTGGCCCAAAGCGATACCGATAATTTTACGGATATCCTCTTCGTCCTCGACGACCAGAATTTGCTTTAATTCCATCCCCATTACCCAACTCCATACAATAGAAAAATATAACCTATAAACAACATGGTTATGTGGCAGCTATATTACCCTAAATTCTAGGCGTTGTGAGTAGATTGTAAAAATTTGTTAACCAGTATTACAGTGGCTGGGATGAGGAGGAAGAGGGTACTAACTGTGATAGAGATCAGCTGCTTCAACGGTGTTTTCCAATAGGGTAGCCACCGTCATTGGGCCAACACCACCGGGTACGGGGGTGATCCAGCCGGCTCTTTCGGCTGCTGCATCGAAATCAACATCACCAATAAGCTTGCCTTCGGTATTTCGATTGATGCCAATATCAATCACAACAGCACCGGGCTTGATCCAGTCGCCGTGAACAATACCGGGCTTGCCCACCGCGACAATCACAATGTCAGCGCGACGGACGTGGCTTTCCAGATTCTGTGTAAATCGATGACAGGTCGTCACTGTCGCACCCGCGAGAAGTAACTCCAGAGACATGGGGCGACCGACATGATTCGAGGCACCGACAACAACAACATCTTGCCCTTTAACGGCCTGGCCTGTGCTTTCCAGGAGCGTGATGACGCCACGCGGGGTGCATGGGCGCAACAGGGGAATGCGCAAAGTCAGTCGACCAACATTATATGGATGGAATCCATCTACATCTTTGTCAGGGTAAATACGTTCAATCACTGTCTCGGTATCAATATGTTTGGGCAAGGGAAGCTGAACTAAAATTCCATCAACCTTTTCATCTGAATTAAGGGCGTCGATGAGATTGAGCAATTCTTTCTGCGTAACCGTGTCTGGTAAATCATGCGAAAAAGACACCAGACCGGCTTCTTCACAGGCTTTACGCTTGTTGCGGACATAAACCTCTGAGGCAGGATCATTGCCAACAAGAATCACGGCCAGCCCCGGTGCCCGTAGACCCTGGCTAAGTCGCTCAGAAATACGATTTTTTACTTTTTCACGGGTTGATGCGGCTACAGCCTTGCCATCGATGATAATTGCGGTCATATTTTTGGGCACGAGAATCTTGAGAGAAAACAGACTATTATGATCGCATGAAGCTGGAAAAAGGCCAAGCGAATTGTCAGGATAATTGACCTGAGTGGCGTGGACGCGTATTATCGCGCTCCTTGTTAACATGCGTTGTTGACGAAATCCGGGGTATAGCGCAGTCTGGTAGCGCGCCTGCTTTGGGAGCAGGATGTCGGGAGTTCGAATCTCTCTACCCCGACCAAATTTTAAAGAACAGGCTCATGGGAGAGAGATTTGAACTCCCGACGAAATAAATAGCCAGTTCGACGCTTGACGAGTCGTCAAGCGAACGTCGGAGCGAAGCGGAGACGGCCCGAAGGGCGAGGCGACAGCCGAGTAATCTCTCTACCCCGACCAGATTTTAAAGAACGAACCTATGGGTTAGATTTGACCGTTTTGCCTGGAGCAAAATGGGACAGTCCTTGAGACTGCCGCGAAGCGGTGAGTCACAGGGATGTGACGAATCAGCTCCCGATGAAATAAAATAGGCGAGTTCGATGCTTGACGAGTCGTCAAGCGAACGTCGGAGCGAAGCGGAGACGGCCCGAAGGGCGAGGCGATAGCCGAGTCATCTCTCTACCCCGACTAGTTTTGTCAGTGTCCCACAAAATGGGGCGGTTCGGTCCCGGTAGCTCAGTCGGATAGAGCAACGGCCTTCTAAGCCGTCGGTCAGGGGTTCGAATCCCTTCCGGGACGCCATTTAAAGAAATGA
>JAOULB010000062.1 GCA_029882235.1 Gammaproteobacteria bacterium
TTGGACGCCTGTAAAAACTATGCGGATGGTGAAGCGAGACGAACCATTACCTTTGAATATGTCATGCTGGCAGGTATAAACGACACCCCTGAGCATGCACGTCAATTAGTAAAAATTCTTAAGGGGCTACCTGCGAAAATGAATCTGATTCCATTTAATCCCTTTCCACAAAGTAAATACACCTGTTCGGATCGGCCAACAATAGATCGTTTTCGTGATGTGCTAATGAAGGCGGGGATTGTGACAGTTACACGTAAAACACGAGGCGAAGACATCGATGCTGCCTGTGGTCAGCTGGCAGGTAAAGTTATGGATAAAACAAAAAGAACGCAACGCAAAGCCATGCAGGCCGGGAGAGCATAAGAATGAGAAACTATTGGGTGAGATTCCTTGTTGTCAGTGTTGCGCTATTGTCCTCAGCGTGTACAACAGAAGTTATTCGACCCGGTGCCGACCTTAAAAAGGCAGCCGAAGCTAACGCCAAACTGGGTGTCGGTTATATGCGTCAGGGGAATTACGAACTGGCAATGGCCAAGCTCAAAAAAGCGTTGAAGTTTGATGAGGAAAATCCACGCGCCCACCATTACACCGCTGAGTTGTTTCGGCGACTGGGTGAGAATGAAAAGGCAGAACAACACTTTAAGAAAGCGATAGAGCTCGATCCAAATGATACAAATATACAGAATAATTATGGTGTGTTTTTGTGTGATCTTGGTCGATATAAAACTGCGGATAAGCATTTCGAAAAAGTGCTGGAAAACCCACTTTATACAACACGTTCAAAAGTCTATGAAAACATCGGGCTATGCGCTAAACGTAAGGGTGATTTAAAGAGAGCAGAACAAAACTTCCACAAAGCGCTGGTGATGAATCCGCGGCTATCAAAATCGTTGTTTGAAATGGCAAAGCTCTCATTTGATCAGGGTGACAAAGAACTTTCATACAATTATTACCAGCGATTTCTAAAAGTCAGCAAGCAAAATGCACAAAGCCTGTGGTTGGGTGTATTACTCGAGAAAGGCCGTGGTAATACAACAAAGGCAGCCAGTTATTCCTTATTATTAAGAAAGCGCTTTCCTTTATCAAAAGAAGCAAAACTGGCCAAACAATTAAAAATAAAAAATAGAAGAAGATAGTCTTGGCAAAAAATATTCAGGCAATTCGTGGAATGAACGACATTCTGCCAGCGGTCACACCGCTATGGCAGTTTGTTGAAGACACATTCCGGCAGTTAATGAAATCGTATGCCTACGATGAAATTCGGATGCCCATACTGGAAAAGACGGAACTGTTTAAACGTTCAATTGGTGAAGTCACCGATATCGTCGAAAAGGAAATGTATACCTTCGATGATCGAAATGGTGACAGCCTGACACTGCGTCCAGAAGGTACGGCCAGTTGTGTGCGAGCCTGTATCGAAAATGGTTTACTGCATAACCAGACGCAGCGACTATGGTACACGGGGCCGATGTTCAGACATGAACGTCCGCAGAAAGGACGTTATCGCCAGTTCCATCAAATGGGTGTTGAAGTATTTGGTTTTGCCGGCCCCGATGTTGATGCGGAACTCATTATGATGTCTGCTCGATTGTTAAAAAATCTTGGGCTTGCCGATATTGTCCGACTTGAAATAAATTCACTCGGTGTCAGTGAGGAACGTCAGGCACATAGAACAGAGCTGGTTAAATACTTTGAGCAACATCAGGATCAGCTGGATGAAGATAGTCAGCGTCGCTTACATTCAAACCCGCTGAGAATTCTTGATAGTAAAAATCCTGCAATGCAGTCTATGATCGAATCCGCTCCCAGGCTTGCAGATTTTATGGGTGAAGAAACACAGCAACATTTTACCCGAGTCTGTGATTTTCTTGCTGAAGCTGGAATTGCATATACTGTGAATCACCGTCTGGTGCGTGGGCTGGATTATTATTCGAAAACAGTCTTCGAATGGGTTACCGACGAGCTTGGCGCCCAGGGAACAGTCTGTGCCGGCGGACGTTTTGATGGGCTGATTGAACAGCTTGGCGCCAAACCATCGCCGGCTGCTGGTTTTGCCCTGGGTATCGAGCGCATGGTTGCACTGCTTGAAGGAAAAAATGTCAGTGTTAATCAAAACCCTGATGTTTACCTGATCGCTGCAGGGGAAAAGGCTGAGCAGCTTGCCATTGTGTTTGCTGAAAGGCTGCGTGACATCAATAAAGATTTAAGTTTGATGCTCAACTGTGGTGGTGGTAGTTTTAAAAGTCAGATGAAGCGTGCTGATAAGAGTGGGGCGCGATATGCACTGATTCTGGGTGATGATGAAATTGCTAAGAACAGTATAGCGATAAAAGATTTACGTGAAAATAAACCGCAAATAGATATTCAGCTGGATGATTATTCGCAAATAGCAAAGCTCATGCTTAATGATGAAGCTCTGCTGATTGATAAAATATAAAGAGAGATAAACCGTGGAAATTCAAAGAACAGATGAAGAAACCGTCGAACATATCAAACAATGGTGGAAGGAAAATGGTCTTGCTATTATTATCGGGCTGGCAATTGGTTTCGGTGGTATTTTTGGGGTGCGGGGCTGGTTTGAACATCAAAAAAATCAGGCTGAACAGGCTTCCGTTATTTATGACCAACTTGCCACTTCACTGGCATCACGCAAATATGAAGATGTGATTAAAAAGGGTGAGGCATTGATTAATGAGTATTCGGCTACACCTTATGCCTCATTAGCGGCCTTATCCCTCGCAAAGGCGAAGGTTGAACAGGGTAATAATACAGGTGCAGTCATTCATCTGAACTGGGTTATTGATAATGCTTCAGATTCGGGTATGCAGCATATTGCGCGCGTTCGTCTGGCTCGCTTAATGTTTGCAGCAAAAGATTATGCCGGGGTTATGAAACTGCTTGATGGACAAAAAGGCAGTGCCTTCCAGTCTTTTTATGATGAGATTCGTGGTGATGTTCACATGGCACAGGGGAATGCGGCCATGGCGGGAGATGCTTACCGTCTGGCAGTCGTATCTTCAGAGCGTGGTTCTCAACGAGCTCAGCTTATTCAAAATAAACTTGATGATGTTGCTGTCAACACATTAGTTGATGCTACTTCAGATAGTGTAGAAAAATAATGCGATTAACACTACATACATTATTTATGATGGTGCTTGCGGGCTGCAGTACATCGCCCTCGCCGATATTGCCACCAGAAAAATTAACTGAGCTGGATAACAAATTATCAATCAAACTATTATGGCAAAGAACTGTTGGTAATGGTGCAAGTGACAATTATTTAAAATTAAAACCAGCTATATCAGGCAAAACAGGTTACGCCATCGACCATCAGGGTTATCTGCTAGCCTGGGATCTGCATAGCGGTAAAAAGCTCTGGTCGAAAAAATATAATACTCCAGCATCGAGCGCATTAAGTTTAACTCAGGATAGACTTTATTTTGGCACAAGCCTGGGTGAAGTCATTACGGTAAACAGAAAGAATGGTCAGTTAATCTGGCGAGCGCAGGTATCGAGTGAGGTTCTTTCTGCGCCTGTTATCGATGGCAATGCCGTCGTTGTTCGCACGGTTGATGGTCGCATTCATTCTCTCAGTGCGACAAATGGTCAGAAACTGTGGGTCTATGATCGTTCAGTCCCTGTTTTAAGTTTGCGTGGCACAAGCAGTCCTATTGTGGTTGATGGGCTTGTCATCAGTGGTGCCGATAATGGTAAGTTAACTGCCCTGTCTTTAAAAACAGGTGCTGTGCTCTGGGAAACAACCATCGCTGTACCCAGTGGACGCTCTGAAATTGAGCGACTCATCGATATTGATGCGCAACCTTTAATTCGTGATGGCGTTATTTATGCGGTTGCCTTTCAGGGACGACTTGCCGCAGTACGAATCGATTCGGGACGGATACTCTGGGTACGTGATATCTCGTCATACAATGGTATGACTATGGACACCAATAGACTTTATCTGAGTGACTCAGAAGGCAAAGTCTGGGCGCTTGATCGTTTTAACGGTGCTACTTTATGGAAACAGGAGCGGCTCCTGCGCCGAGCAATCTCCAGACCGGTTATTCAGGGTAGCAATATCCTGGTGGGTGATTTCAATGGCTATCTGCACTGGATGTCACGGACTGATGGACGCTTATTGGCGCGCACAAGACTTGGGCAAGATCCTCTTCCCGATATCGAGGAAGATGAAGAAGCTGATAGTATGATTTTCAGTCAATCTCGTAATATCCTGGCTACGCCTGTCGTCAGAAACGATATTGCTATTGTCATTGATCGTAAAGGTTTACTGTCAGCTTTTCGAGTTAGCGAGTCTATATAAAATTTTACCTGCTAAAATTTATTTTGGTAGAGTTTCTTTAATCAGGACATTCTCATGAAACCAGTCATTGCTCTGGTCGGTAGACCGAATGTGGGTAAATCTACCCTGTTTAACCGACTGACCAAAACGCGAGATGCGCTGGTTGCCGATCAACCTGGTCTCACACGTGATCGAAAATTTGGTGAAGGCAAATTAGGTGGCAAGCCCTATATTGTTATCGATACAGGTGGATTAAGCGGTGATGATGAAGGTGTAGATGCCATAATGGCAACACAGTCCTGGCTCGCTGTGGAGCAGGCCGATATTGTCATGTTTCTTACGGATGCCAAAACAGGTTTGACTGGTGTTGATGAAGAAATTGCGCATCGTCTGCGAACTTCCGGTAAGACTATACATATCGTCGTCAACAAAATTGATGGTTTGAATGCCGATGTGGTCATGGCAGATTTTCATTCTCTCGGACTTGGCGAACCCATTGGCATATCCGCTGTGCATGGGCGAGGCGTGTCGGCACTGATTACCGATGTGCTTGAATTACTACCGGAAGCCGATGAAGAACAGGATAGTGTTGAACAACACAAAGGTATTCGTATTGCAGTAGTTGGGCGTCCGAATGTCGGTAAATCAACGCTGGTGAATCGCATCCTTGGGGAAGAGCGTGTTGTCACTTATGATTTACCGGGAACCACTCGTGACAGTATCTATCTTCCATTTGAACGTGATGAGCAGGATTATGTACTCATCGATACGGCAGGTGTGCGTCGGCGGCGCAAAATCAATGAAGCAATTGAAAAATTCAGTGTTATTAAAACACTGCAGGCGATAGAAGACGCCCATGTTGTTATTCTGATGCTGGATGCAAGTGAAGGCATTACTGATCAGGATGCATCGCTATTAGGCTTTGTGCTTGATACCGGTCGTGCACTGGTACTCGCGGTCAATAAGTGGGATGGTCTGGAGACGGATCAACGCGACAAAATTAAACGTGAGCTTGATGTTAAGCTGCCCTTTGTCGACTTTGCCAAGATACATTTTATTTCGGCACTGCATGGCAGTGGTGTGGGTGATTTGTTTGGTTCAATCAATGTGGCCTATAAATCGGCCATGGCGAAATTCCAGACGCCAAGGTTGACACGATTACTTGAAGATTTTGTCAGCGCAAACCCACCCCCTATGTCAAAGGGACGACGAATTAAATTACGCTATGCCCATCAGGGCGGTCAAAATCCACCCATTGTTGTTATTCATGGCAATCAGGTTGATGCAGTACCGGCCATATATAAACGTTATTTGATGAATGCCTTTCGCAAACACCTTAAGTTAAAAGGTACGCCGTTGCGTATTGAGTTCAAGGCAGGCAAGAATCCCTATGAAGGGCGAAAGAATAAACTCACCACGCGCCAACAACAAAAACGCAAGCGATTGATGAAGCACGTTAAATCAAAAAAATAGTATGGATTCATTCTATCTCTATATTAGTAATCTAATTGTTGTTGTTCATTTTATATTTATTCTATTAGTTTTATTTGGCGGTTTACTGGTTTTACAATGGCCAAGGCTAATCTGGATCCATCTTCCGGTAATTACCTGGGGATTTCTCGTGGAGCTCAATGGCTGGATCTGTCCACTCACGCCATGGGAAAACCACTTTCGTCACTTGTCAGGAGAAATAAGTTATCAGGGAGATTTTATCGGTGAGTATATCCTGCCCTTGATTTACCCTGCAGAATTGACCCGAGAGATGCAGTATTCTTTTGCTGCGGTTGTTTTACTTCTGAATGCAGTTATTTATTATTTTATCTGGCGCAATGCCCAAAAAAATAAAATATAAGCGAAATTAATTATTCGTTTTCAGGAAAAGCTTCGGTTCAACTTTGGTGTTGTTTAATGAAACAACCCAATGCAGATGTGGACCGCTGACACGACCGGTACTACCGACTTCACCAATACGATCTGACTGATTAACTTCATCACCTTCCTTTACGTCAATTTTACTTAAATGACAGTACAAGGTAACCAGCCCCTGACCATGGTCAATAAATACGGTACCGCCAGTAAAGAAATAATTGCCAGTACGAATGACACGACCTTTAGCCGGGGCGATGATAGGCGTACCATTCGGGGCAGCGATATCTAACCCGGTATGGTTACGAATTCTTTTTTGTTTATTGTATTGCCGACGCAGGCCGAACTGGCTACTAAAGCGTCCTTCTACAGGCTTAATAAATGACATCGGCACTTCATCCTGTTCTGTCCATGTGTTGAGTGCAGCGGTCATGAGAGGTTTTTCTTTTAGATGGCGTTCGATATCTTCCTTGGTTGGTGAAACCATGCGTTCATTCGGAATGGTGATCTGTCTAAGTTCATATTTTTTATGCTTTATAGAAAATTTTCTTTTTCTGGTGTCTTCAGTTTTTACTGTAAGCGTTTGCGAGCCTTTTTTAAGCGTAAGTGGAAGGCCTACTACTGCATGCCAGTTATTGTTCTTGCCTTTGACGACCATGACACGACGTTTTAGAAATTCAACCACGGGAGCTTTAGCTGAATTAAGCTTGAGGTCGACCACTGCAACGCCACCGGGAACGGGGTTGTGTCGAGGTAAGTCCTGCGCTAACAGTCCAGGGGACACAATACAGAAATAAAAGATAACTAAATGCTTAAACAACTTACTCATTACTCTCAATAACCTCAGTCACCTGACAGTATAATTGACCTTCTGCAAGCCGCGCCTTAATCTGTGCGCCTTTTTTGGTTTGACTAGCCTGACGGATAATCTGCCTTTTCTCATCGCTAATAATGCTATAACCACGATCAAGTGTAGCTAAAGGACTCACAGCATCAAGGCCATGGGTCGCCTGTTTGAATCGGTTCTGAAACTGATTGAGCAGATGCTGCATTGATGTGCTCAGGCGACGACTATTATTCTGGTTGCGTGTCTGCAAAACCTGTATGCGATGTAGGGGACTGTGTCTTAACAAACGTTCCTGTGTATGTTCAAGCTGTGATAGACGCCGATCGATTGAAACCTTACAGGCACGTCCCAGTCTTGATTCAAGCTCATCAAGACGCTGATTCATATCCATTAAACGTCGACCAGGGTGTTGTAAACGTTTCTGTAAACCAGCGAATTGTTGTTGCTTGCGCGAAAACGAGTTTTTTATATTGCTATACAGCCGGTGTTGTAAATGTGACAGGCGCGTTAACCACTCCTGTTTATCTGGGCTAATGACTTCTGCTGCACCTGTTGGTGTTGGGGCGCGATGGTCGGCGACAAAATCAGCGATGGTAAAATCAATCTCATGGCCAATTCCGGTGATGATCGGGATTTGGCATTGATAAATTGCGCGGGCAACGACTTCTTCATTGAATGACCAAAGGTCTTCTAATGAGCCACCACCTCGACAGAGCAATAGCACATCACATTCATTCCGGCTGTCGGCAATTTTAATCATGTTGGCAATTTGTTCAGCCGCATCTTTGCCCTGAACAGGAACGGGATAAATGACAACAGGTAACGAAGCAAAGCGTCGTTGCAAAGTTGTTAAAACATCATGTACTGCCGCACCCGTCGGCGAGGTGATGATCCCAATCTGACGAGGCAATGCCGGTAGCTCTTTTTTATGTTGGGCCGCAAACAACCCTTCGTTATCAAGTTTGTGTTTTAGCTGCTCAAAGGCGCGTTGTAGTGCGCCATCACCCGACTCTTCCATATGTTCGATAAGCATCTGGAATTCACCTCGGGCTTCATAAAGCCCAACCTTTGCGCGCACCAGTACCTGCATACCATTTTCTGGTGTAAAACCAAGGTTCATATTGCGGTTACGAAACATGGCACAACGCACCTGCGCATTTTCATCTTTGAGTGAGAAATAAAAATGGCCTGAAGCAGGTCTGGCCAGATTGGAGATTTCTCCTTCGATCCAGAGCAGCGGGAAGCTACCTTCCAGGAGGGAGCGAGTTTCACGATTTAAACGTGAAATCGTATAAATATCTCGAAAAGGTTTAGTGATGGTCGGCGGGTCAGATTCAAACATGTTTAAAGCATAGCGGTTAACATAAACTTCGGGCAATAAAAAAGCCGGGTTTCCCCGGCTTTTATTTAAAAGCTATTTAAGCTTAGATACGAGGACCAGCTCTTTTGCTAGCCTTGTACTGTTGCATCGCCATCTGAGCCTGTTTCTTGGCTTTATTGGCTTGTTTAACGGCTTCATCAAATTCACCATCTTTAGCAGCAGCTTTGGCTTTTTTGATGATCTTGCCAGTGTCGCGCCACTCGAATTTAACCTTTTTGGCTTTTTTGTTTTCTGCTTCAGCAGCCATAATTGCAGCAGCCGCATCATTTTTTGTGTGTTTCTGTGGGGCACCACAGGCGGCAACCAGCATAGCGGTGGCGATCATGAATGGTACTAATTTTTTCATTTGCTCCTCCAGATAGGTGTTACT
>JAOULB010000063.1 GCA_029882235.1 Gammaproteobacteria bacterium
ACTTTGTTGAATTCACTCGAGCCTGACGAAACTGAAGCCGTACTGGCTCATGAACTTGGACATTTCAAACGCAAACATATTCAGAAGCGTATTGTCTCAATGGCCATTATCAGTCTAATTGGACTGGCGATTCTGGGCTGGTTAATGCAACAACCATCTTTTTATACTGGCCTAGGTGTCAGTGAATCTTCGCAATACATGGCCTTATTGCTCTTTATGATGGTTTCGCCACTATTCAGTCTTTACTTACAACCACTGTTCTCTTTCTTCAGTAGAAAACATGAATTCGAAGCCGATGCCTATGCCGCAAAACAAAGTGAAGCCTCAAAACTAATACAGGCGTTGGTGAAACTCTATAAAGAAAATGCCAGTACATTAACGCCTGACCCGCTTTACTCAGCTTTTCATGATTCGCACCCCCCAGCGCCAGTCAGGATTGCCCATTTAAATGCACAAAAAGGTGCCACTACATGATCAAGATTTACACTCAGCTAACATTAATCGTAACGATGTGTCTATCGCAAGCGTCGGTGTATTCGGCAAATATTGAGCAAGGCAAAAAGCTGCATTCACAAAGCTGCACCGCCTGTCATGTTTCCCAGATGGGTGGCGATGGCAGTAAATTATATACACGCGACAATAGAAGAGTTACTTCGCTGACGGCACTCAACCAGCAGGTCAAACGCTGTAACGATAACGTCGGTACTGGATGGTTCGAAGACCAGATCAATAATGTTGTGCATTTCCTTAATACAAATTACTATAAATTTCCAAAATAAAAATGACTGGGCTTGCAGATAACAATTGCCGCCGCCCCAGCGAAACCACCGCTTTAACCGATGATCAAATTAGCGCGCTATTAAATCATCTTCCAGATTGGAAACGAGACCACAATCAAATTCAAAAAGAATTTAAGTTTAACGACTACTATCAAACTATAGATTTTGTAAATGCCGTCGCTGCAATAGCCCATCAACAGGATCATCATCCTGAGCTCACAGTAAATTATAATCGATGCCTAATTACTTATCGTACGCACTCAGTAGGTGGTCTATCTGAGAATGATTTTATTTGTGCTGCAAAGGTTGACGCCATTATTTCACAGGATTAATCCCAGCATGGCTAAAAGAAAACTCAACAAGCGTCAGCAATCCCGAGTCAAGGAACAGCAACAAAAACATCGGCAGTCTGCAGATGCAAGTAACTCATCATCTAATCGTAAAAATAATACCGAGTCCGGCAACAAGGGTATTGTAATTGCCAATTTTGGTAGCCAGATCATTGTCGAGACTGATAACAGAACTCGAATATCCTGTTCAAGCAGACAGAATATTGAATCACTGGTAAGTGGTGACCATGTCATATGGCAAAACGTTGATGATGACTCAGGTGTAGTCGTTGCACTTGAACCACGCACTAATTACATTGCCAGACCCGATCGCCGCAACAAGGCTAAAGTTATTGCTGCCAATATTGATCAACTGTTGATTGTGACGGCAGTCAAACCTGTGTTGAATAGCCGTCTTGTTGATCGTTACCTGGTGGCTGCTGAAACCGCCCGCATTACACCGGTTATTGTGTTTAATAAAATTGACTTGCCGGATGAAGCCGCAATGCAGCAATTTCGTGATGATCTGGCCATATACAAACAACTCAATTATAGCGTTGCCTATACCAGCGCCAAATTCAGTCAGGGTATTGATGCTTTTCAGGAAATGCTCAAGGCTAAAACCAGTGTATTTGTTGGGCAATCCGGCGTTGGAAAATCATCCTTATTAAACTGCCTGCTACCGGAAGCTCTCGCTGAAGTCGGCGATATCTCTACAAGCACACAAAAAGGCCGTCACACCACAACTGTTGCCCAACTCTATCACTTACCTGAAGGAGGACAGATTATTGATTCTCCCGGTGTACGTGAATTTGGACTCTGGCAAGTCACTGAAGAACAGGCGGCAGAAGGTTTTCCCGAGTTCAGACCCTGGCTAGGGCAATGCCGATTTCGAGACTGTAAACATCAGGATGAACCCGGTTGTGCCGTTAGAAATGCTGTTGAAGAAGGTGAAATTGCTCCCCAGCGCTGGGACAGTTATAAACGAATTCTTAATTCATTAATGGAAGAGCAACACTGATCACTTGTTTCCTTTCAAGCGTGTCTTTGCGTCATCAACAGAAACTCCACCTTTGCCTTCATGGACTCTGATTGCCTCTTCTGCTTTCTTATTCAGCACAATAATACTTATACGTCTGTTAATCGGTGCTCGTGGCTTATCTTTTAAAAAGAGCACCGAATCGGCCAGACCAACTACGCGCGTTATTTTCGTTGGGCTGGTTCCCCATTTAACCAATTCACGGCGGGCGGTATTTGCTCGATCTGCGGATAATTCCCAGTTGGTATAGCGCACCTTACCTGCATAATCTTCGTCATAATATTCACGAAAATAATTTTTTGGAAAAGGTTTGGAGTCAGTGTGTCCACTAATCGCAAGACTATTCGGTACGGTGTTAATAAGCTTTGAAAGATCTTTTAGAATTGCTTTCGTATATGACTTTAGCTGTGTACCACCGAGTGCAAACATAGGTCTGTTTTTCTTGTCGACAATCTGAATACGCAAGCCCTGTGGAGTGATATCAATCAACAACTGATCTTTAAATGGTTTTAAGGCCTGGCTTTTTTCAACGGCTTTCCTTAATGTTTCCTGTAAATCTTCCAGTCGTTTTTTATCATCCTTATCCCTGACAATGACTTTTTTAGCTTCCTCGGGTTGTTTTTTATTCTTTTCGCCTTTGGCGATCTCCATCGCACCGCCAAGTTTAATCATGCTGGTGCTTGCACCACCTGGCCCCTGTATACCCGCCGGACTTTTAAAATAGTCTGATATGCCTTCGCGTTTATTTTGATCAACAAGTGACAACAACCAGAGTAATAGAAAGAAGGCCATCATCGCAGTTACAAAGTCAGCATAGGCAACCTTCCATGCGCCACCATGATGCGCATGGCCTCCCTTCTTGATCCTTTTTACAATGATGGGTTGTTTTTTATCGGTTGGCATGGCAGTTTAATTTTCGAATCTTGAATTAAGATTTCGTTTTCTTACCTTCTGCCTTTACATGCTCTTCTAGCTCAAGAAAACCAGGTCGCTTATCACTGGTAATGGCCTTGCGACCGAATTCAACTGCAATTTGCGGGGTGTAACCATTGAGGGTCGCCATAATGCAAACCTTGGCACACTGGAGAAATTTTGATTCATCTTCAGCCTTGGTTTTCAATGCATTCGCAATCGGTGACGCAAAACCATAAGCTAATAACACCCCGAGAAATGTACCGACCAGAGCCGCGCCCACGTGAGCACCAAGAACCTCAGGTGGCTCTGAAATGTATCCCATTGTAATAACAACACCCATTACCGCCGCAACGATACCAAATGCGGGCAGACCATCGGCAACAACCTGCACCGCACTGCTTGGTTGTTCCGCTTCATGGTGATGCGTCTCCAGCTCGATATCCATCAGGTTTTCCAGTTCAAAGGCATTCATATTGCCGCCCACCATTAAGCGTAAATAGTCAGTAATAAAGTCCATGACATGGTGGTTTTGTCGAATCGATGGGTAAGCCTTAAAAACATCACTCAAATGAGGTTCTTCGATATCACTTTCGAGTGACATCAAGCCCTCTTTACGCGCCTTTGCAAACAGCAAGTACATTAGAGTGAGCAAATCCATATACATTTTCTTATTAAATTTACTCGGGACCACTAAACCAAAAGTCCCTTTAAAAACCTGCATTACGACTCTCATTGGATTAGCAATAATAAATGCACCAAAGGCACCACCACCAATGATCACAAGCTCAAAAGGTTGCCAGAGTGCTTCAAGCTTACCGTGTGATCCCAAATAACCACCGACCACACAAGCACATACAATAATTATCCCAAGAATAAATTTCATTACTGCTTATTTTTCCTAATCAGAAAGCCATGACTTACATATACGTATATGAACATATCGTCTCAGACGGAATAAAACTTGAATCGAGAACAAGCTGGACACAATATGTTTCAGGCTGCCAAGCACTTGTCATTTAAGGAAATTCTTGCTTTAACCGCTATCAATATCGATGACGTAAAGGTGAAGTATCCATTTTATTTTTGCGTCTTATGGTTAGAGATGAAAAATCTTGTAACAGGGTGAACTCATGCAACAAAGCATGGAAGACTGGATCAATGGCATCGGGGATAAACCCATACCCGTGATGCAACATACCATTATGGAATTAACAAAGTTATGCAAAGGTAATGATATACCCATGCATGACATTGTTGAGCTGGTTGAAACGGATCCGGGCCTGACCGTACAGCTTATCCGCACCTGCACCACCACATCAAAAAGCAGTCTTCGTGCTGAAGTAACGTCGGCCCAACAAGCGGCAATGATGTTGGGAATAGAAAAGGTAAAGCAACTACCTAATACGCTACCGTCAGTTGATAAATCACTTGCGCCGTCAAACCGGCATCACCTGCAAAGTGTTTTTTCACGCGCCTACCATGCTGCTCGACAGGCAAAACATTGGGCAGAAATGCGCAGAGATATGATGCCTGACGAAGTGTTTGCTGCGGCCATGTTACATTTCATTGGTGAAATGGTTATTGCCATGAATGCGCCTGATGAACTTGATCGGATAATGCGCATGCGTAACGAAGAACATATCGCATCTGAAGAAGCGCAATACATTGTACTTGGCTTTACCTTTGATCAACTTTCACTGGAGATTGCAAAAAAATGGCAACTACCCTCTCTGGCGATTGATTCTTTACATGCAGAAAATGCACAACAGCCAAGAGCATACAGTATTATGCTGGCCGTGCAATTGGCTCGCCACGCCGCCTATGACTGGTATAGTCCTAAAATGCTCAAACTGCAGGAGGAAGCAGCTGAATGGTTAGGCCAGGCTACCATTGCATTAATTAGAGACACTCATCACTTTGCGGTTGAAATTGCACGCGACAGTCATTTTTATGGTGTGCACCCGGCTGCTGCAATGTTGTTGGTCGATCCCAGAGATCATGAAAGTGAATCAACCGATGAGACACAGGAACATGCCGGCATTTGTCTAATTCCTCAACTCACCATAATGCGAGAAACAATTCAAAAACTAAAAGCTTTGCCTACTGAAGAACATGATCTTGGAGATATTATCGCGCCAACCTTGAAAGGCTTACACGATGGTGTTGGACTCAACCGAACCGTTTTTGCTCTTTTCAATCCAAACAAAAAATCATTAAACGCGTTTCAAATCGTTGGCGCTGATAACAATCCTGAATTTGGCCAATTTCAGGTTAGCCTGGAACAGGATAATCTTTTTACAATTTTGGCGAAAAAATCTCAGGCTGTTGCAATAGGCGATGACAATCGGGACAAACTATGGCCACTGCTGCCAGATGAATTTCAAAATATTATAAAAACAGACAGTTTTTATTTAATGTCAGTTTATCTACATGCAAAATTTTTTGGTGTATTCTATGCCGATCGACACACAAGTGATTGTCAACTAGATCCCATCAGTTATAAATTCTTTAAAGCGATCTGTAAACAATCAGAACAAACATTACAACGTATATCAGATATACGTATCAAGTGATCAAAATTCAACACGTCCATGAAAGGCATGAGATAGCGTTGTGCTATTAACATATTCCAGCTCGCCACCGATGGGCACACCATGCGCAATACGTGTTGCCCTGATAGCTCGCTTAGCGGCCATTTCGGCAACATAGTGTGCAGTTGCTTCACCTTCAACCGTTGAATTTGTTGCCAGAATTATTTCCTTGATATGACCATTATCAAGTTGCGTAGCCAATAGATCGAGGCCCAGCTCTTTTGGACCAATCCCATCCAGGGGTGACAGATGCCCCATTAAAACAAAATAGACACCGCGGAAGTCGGCAATCTGCTCAATGACATGCACATCAGCAGGCGATTCGACAATACACAGAACACTTTGATCGCGGCCTTTGTTACTACAAATATCACAAAGTTCATATTCACTTAAGGTGCGGCACTGCGTGCAACGACCAATCTTCTCTACCGCAAGAAGGATATCTTCACCAAGCTGCCTGGCTGCATCACGATTATTTTCGAGCAGGTGATAAGCCATCCGTTGCGCAGAACGCGGCCCTACACCAGGCAGGCAACGCAGGCTTTCAATAAGACGGCTTAGAAGTGGGCTACTGGACATATTTATTAAAACGGCAGTTTAATACCAGGCGGTAAACCTAAACCAGCTGTCATACCTGAATATTTATCCTGTGTTTCTTTTTCCACCTGGCGCACAGCATCATTGACTGCTGCCGCAAGTAAATCTTCCAGCATTTCCTTATCGTCTTCAAAAACACTATCATCAATCGATACACGTTTAACATCATGACGCCCAGTCATAACGACACTGACCATACCGCCACCCGCCTGACCCGTGACTTCCATATTGGCAATTTCTTCCTGAGCCTTTTGCATATTGGCCTGCATCTTCTGGGCCTGCTTCATCATGTTGCCTAATCCACCTTTCATTCCACTATCCTCATCACTTTTATCTTTCAGGTTTTAATCAATGGGTTGAACTGTGCCAGGTTCAAGACTGGCATTAAATGTTTCCATAATTTTTTGCACCGTCGTGTCATCCTGAATGGCTTCTTCAGCGGCTGACTGACGCTGTTGTTGTTTTCTCTTTTGTCGCTCGGCAGGCGTTTCTATCGCCAGTTGCTCAATATCGATCTGAACACGAACTGTTTTGCCATAATATTCGCACAGTGATTCCTGTAAGCGAGCCTGGCGTTCTTTATTATTTAAATTTTCAGCAACGGGATCCAGTGCCAGGATAATCACGTCACCCTGATTTTGTTTTAGTGCACAGTGCATGGCCAGTTCTTTCAAGATTCCACCCAAACCAAGTTGCTCAACGGTCGCGGCCCAGTCTGTATCAGATGTTTTTTTTACCGCTGCCGTTTCCTGTACAGCCTCGACCTGTGCTTCAGTTTTTTTTACTGGCTCTTTTGCGTATGTGACAGCTTGAGATTCTATTTGTGTTTGTGCTTGTTCTGGTGCCGTTTTAACAGATGGTTTAACTGATTTTGGCTGATTGCCAGCAGGCTGAAATGCAATCATGCGCAGCAAGATCATTTCCAGACCATTACGTGCATCGGGTGCCAGATGAATATCGCGTCGACCAATCAGCGCGGTTTGATAAAACAGCTGCACATCTTCGGGTGATAATGCCACTGCCAGTTCCTGCAGTCGTGCCTGATCCCCCATGGACTCATCCCATGATTCTGGCACCAGCTGCAAGAGCGCAATATGATGTAATGTTGTGATGAGTTCGGCTAAAACTTCGGTGTAATCCGGTGCCTGCATCGAAAGTTCCTGCACCTGTTGCAAAGCGGCCCGGCAATCGGCTTGCGCCAGAGCAGCGAGGATCTGGTAGATATAGGTTTTCTCAATCGTACCCAGCATGGACTGCACATCAGAACTCTGCAGGCTTCCTCCACCAAAGGCTATCGCCTGATCCAGCAAACTCAGGGCATCACGCATACTGCCATCTGCTGCATGCGCAAGTTGTTGTAATGCAGTTGATTCCGCTTCGACTTGCTCAGAGTTGGTGATAAATTGCAGATGATCACGAATCATCTCGGTCGAAAGACGTCGCAGATTAAACTGTAAACATCTCGACAGAATAGTAACAGGTAGTTTTTGAGGATCAGTGGTTGCCAGCAGGAACTTCACATGCGGCGGTGGCTCTTCAAGGGTTTTAAGCAGAGCATTGAAACTATGATTCGACAACATGTGGACTTCGTCGATGAGATAGACTTTGTAGCGTCCGCGCGATGGCGCATATTGCACATTGTCCAACAGGTCACGCGTGTCTTCGACTTTCGTCCGGGACGCCGCATCGACCTCGATCAGATCGACAAATCGCCCCTCATCGATCTCGGTACATGCCGAGCACTCGCCACAGGGTGTCGAACTGGTGCCCTGCTCACAGTTAAGAGATTTGGCCAGAATCCGCGCAATGGTTGTTTTACCCACACCGCGGGTACCCGTGAAAAGAAAGGCGTGATGAAGACGATCGCTATCGAGCGCATTGATCAATGCGCGCAGGACATGTTCCTGCCCAACCATCTCGGAGAAATTTTTCGGTCGCCACTTACGTGCGAGGACCTGATAACTCATGTTTCTTCAACCAACCGATAAAGCGTCCATTCTAACCCGATGCCGGGCTGGCCGCATCACTATGAGTGTTGAAAATGAAAATATTAAGGGCGGTGCCCGCACCAGCTACACCCCGGCACCCGAATCCACCGCTGTGGCTGCTCCCTTCCGGGCCTGACCAGATTCACAGTTTATCGTCGCGAGAGAACCAATGCGTGCACCATAACTCAGCGGCGGAAGCTTACCACAAACCAAAACTCACTGACTAAAATCTAACCAGTTCCGCCCAACTCTACATTTCACCGCAAATAATGATTTTTGTTAAGCACCATCAACCATAGCAGCTACATGCGCGGTGAAATGGGCTTGATAATCTTCTTCTGATCGACTGGTGATATCGACAAAGACTTCGTCTTCATCGGGTACCGCAATTAAATGACCTTCTGCAAAATCGATTTTCTCTCCATCATGATCAAGCAAAGCAAAATCACCATTTAAGGCAATAAATACGACCCCGTTATCTTCTTCGCCACCAATACTTTTGATCCACCCCGCCATT
>JAOULB010000405.1 GCA_029882235.1 Gammaproteobacteria bacterium
AGGTCATCTCTCAATCAAACGCGGTATCGAAGTCGGCCATATATTCCAGCTAGGCAAAAAATACTCAGAAGCCATGAAAGCCACCGTGCTCGATGACAAAGGCAAAAACAGTGTCATGACCATGGGCTGTTATGGCATTGGTGTCTCGCGTGTAGTGGCCTCGGCGATAGAACAAAACCATGACGACAAAGGCATCATCTGGCCCGAAGCCATTGCCCCCTTCTCCGTTGTCATCGTACCGATGAATATGAATAAATCAGAAGCCGTTAAGAACAAAGCAGAAGAACTCTATCAACAGTTAACCGATGCAGGCATTGATGTCCTGCTCGACGACCGCGGCGAACGCCCCGGTGTCATGTTTGCTGATATGGAACTCATCGGCATCCCCCACCGCATCGTCATCGGTGACCGTGGTCTGGATAAAGGCATGCTGGAATACAAAAGCCGTACAGATGCGGATAATCAGGATGTGCCCGTTGATGGTGTGCTTGAATTCCTGCAGAGTAATATTAAACTTTTAAAATAAGCATCCTTTCCTCCTTTTATCCCCTCTCCCTCAGGGAGAGGGTTAGGGTGACGATTCCATGGATGGAATCGGTAGACAACGTCGGGAACAAGTTGTCGAGGGGACAAAAATAAACCCAATCACTAAATGATGGTGAGGGGATATGAAAGCACTCTTCAACTCAATTTGTTCATTTTCTAATAAAAAGCTTTCCTGCTTTTTATTTTTATTTCTTTTATTTCCTACTCACTTATATGCTCAACAACAAAACGACCCCGCCCTCCGCGATCTCCTCAAATCCGCCATCAGCGAAAGTGGCAGCTTCAAAGATCGTTTCGAAGCCGAAGTCTGGCTCACCGACATGTCAAACCGATTAAAAAAACGCGTCCCCGATCATAAAAAACGCATCGGTCTATTGAAACAAATCCACTTCGAAGCCCAACGCACCAAACTCCACCCCGAACTCGTCCTCGCCGTCATCGATGTCGAAAGCAACTTCAACCGCTACGCCATCTCTCACGCCGGCGCCATGGGTCTCATGCAAGTCATGCCCTTCTGGCTCAAAGAAATCGGCCGCCCCGGTGACAACCTGTTTAACATCCGCACCAACCTGCGCATGGGCTGCACCATATTGAAATATTATTTAGATAAAGAAAAAGGTAATCTAACAAGAGCATTAATGAGATATAACGGTAGCCTGGGTAGCTACCGTTATACGCGCAAGGTGTTTAAAGCGTTGGATTATCGGTGGAGGAATTAAAAACCAGCCGAGGGGATCCTAATCTGACCTCTTGCCCCTTATTTAATAAAAAGCCCCTCTAGCCGAACAAAAAAGGAGGCAGAGTCGATTTACCCTATCCCGATTAGTTAATTGAAATGCTGAATCAGATAACTAACAGGCTTTGAAACATTTTCACATGGATTGAGGTAATGAACCTCGATCGGCACCCCTGCATGCGCAGCTGCAAGTATCTGCGCATACCAATCCTTACCAGATGGATTGGTTGTATTAAAACCATAGTTGCCATAGGCCCCACATGGATCGTTTTTAAGTTTAAAATTCACATTGTTATCTTTTAAAAAAAGATAAGCAATCTCGCCTGTTGCAACACCTGCAAATGTCACGTTAATACTACTAATAAAGAACAAGAGCATCATTATTTTCTTCATTTTCCTCTCCAATATAAAACTAAGTGCCTATGAATAAAGGGAATAATGTAATCAAGGGTGAATCA
This sequence comes from Gammaproteobacteria bacterium, assembly GCA_029882235.1. Lineage (GTDB taxonomy): Bacteria > Pseudomonadota > Gammaproteobacteria > UBA6429 > Thiohalophilaceae > JAOULB01. The sequence goes on from JAOULB010000405.1 coordinate 1,741, forward strand.
AGGGGTCTGAATCAAGGGGTCAGAACACTTGATTTACAAACTAAGATCCTTCCGATATGTTACTTTACAACTGATCAGTTCTATATATTCTTAACTGAAACAATTGTGGATAGAGCCCACCAAAACAACCAGATGTGCTATAACGTACTTTATGGCCAGATATTTCTGCAGCAAGCAATGCTGAGTAGAGTTCCTTAAATCTGGGATTGTCATTCTTTAGAACAACTGTGCCATTGTGAGTACAACCAGCGCTTACCTCTACTGAAAAGTTTAAATATACCTGCCCGGTACCAGAGTGGATATAAACCAGATTTACATCGGCAGGTCCTGTTAATGCATAACTTGCAGTCGACATACACATTAAGATGGAAAATGTGCTCCAATTTATTATTTTCTTCATTTTTCACTCCAACTT
>JAOULB010000406.1 GCA_029882235.1 Gammaproteobacteria bacterium
CTGCCATATCCCTGGATAGATTCCTGTCTGTCATCAGTTCGGCAATGGGCGGAGTCTCATCAATATGACTATCGTTATCTTGGTGATGAGTTGTTTGATCTGATCCCTGACGAGCTGGTGAAGCAGTATCAACAACATCGAGTGGTATTATCGGATCTGGCCAGATTGTTGGCAATGCGTCATGCCTTAAATGAGGATTATGATTCGGTTGTCTGGTTGGATGCAGATTTTTTAATCTTTGCTCCCGAACAGTTTATTTTGCCTTATGATTCCTATGCCTGCGGTCGTGAAGTATGGGTACAAAAGGATAGTAAGGAAAAATTAAAAGTCTATAAAAAAGTGCATAATGCGTTTTTATTATTCTCACGCGGCAATAGCTTTCTTGATTTCTATATTGAAACTGCAAGCAAACTTTTATTTTTAAATACGGGTGCTATGCCACCGCAGTTTATTGGGCCGAAACTATTAACGGCATTTCACAATATTGCAAGTCTACCGGTGATGGAGACGGCGGGAATGTTAAGCCCACTAGTTATCAAAGATATTATCGTGGGAGGTGGGGAATGTCTGGAGTTGTTTGTTGATAACTCGCCAGCAGATATTGCAGGGGCAAATTTATGTGTATCCAGTTGTGAAAAAAATGAACTCAGCAATACGGAAATGGAAGACGTAATTAAATTATTGCTCAACTCTGGGATAAAGAAATAAAAAGGCCGGCAGATAGCCGGCCTTTTTATTGTGCAATGTGTAGAATTAGCGTTTGATTTTAGATAGTAGTTTTGGATTTACAACCAGTTTTCTCACGCCATGAGCATGATCTTCTTCAAACTCATTGCTCTCACACCATTTAGCCAGACTGTTGATATCGAGCTTGGCGCATTTTGGACGTACGCTCCAGGTAACCTGAAGTGGTGAACAAGATTGCTCGGTGTACTTCGGTCCTGTGGTCGAACCTGTAAAGACAACAGGCTTGCCTGTGCGGCGTGGCAGAGATTTAGCCTGATGCAGACCTTTTTTCATATTGCCGCCATAACCAAACTTGTTAAAGTCGAGCGCCTTCTTATCGTTAACCAGTGTAAAGACCTGAGTTTCAACACGAAGATCAGGATTGGCACATTTATCACTCAGGCATGAACCAAGACCTTTGCCCGGTTTGACTTGACAGGATGAATGTACCCAATGAACTTCGATGGTGTCACCAGGTTTTAAACCTTTACAGATTTCTTTATCTGGGGCTTTTAATTCGGCTGGAGATAATTTTTTGCTGATCTTACATTGGTAACCACCGCCATGACCATGTTCACCATCACCGGCAAAAATCGAGAAATCTTTTGCTTTATGTTCCGCATTATTATGGAAATGGATATTACACAGATTCATTTTTTTATAGCTTGGTGCTAATGAGAATTTCTGTGGGTTTGTTCCCTTACGGTTGTCGATATCGCGGGGGGTTTGAGGACCAAAGCCTTCACAGGCAGGGCCACCGGATGATTCAGCGTTAGCTGAACTCATGGAAAATATGCCAAACAGCAAGGCACTACAACATACGATAAGTTTGTTTTTCATTTTATGACAGTCCCTCATTTTTGTTTTTATTAAGGTGTCAAATTCTGCAACACGTTCCTGAGATGAAGTCAGTATAGAAAGAAGTTCTGTGCATTGGCGTGTTAAATGACGATGCGAATATGCACTTTTTTAGGGTTCAAATCAAATTGTTTTTCGCGATGTAATGAAGACATCAGATTCATGGTTGAATCTGATGTCTATGTTGGTGGGCAGAAATATTTATTTAAAGGCGGTTTTTAGTAATGACGTCATTTCAGACCAGGATGCCTGATCAGCTTTTTTGTTATAGGCCAGCGGTAAAGAAAATTTCTTACCAAATTTGTCAGCATCCGGATTAGTGAAAGAGTGTTTGGCGCCGGGATAATTAATAAACTTGTATTTAACCCCGGCCTGCTTCATTTCTTTTTTAAATGCCTTGATGACTTCTGGTTTTATAAAGGGATCATCCTTGCCATTAAGAACCAAAACATGGGCCTTGATGACGCCCTTTTTTACCGGACCACCTATTCCGGGATTGCCATGGAAGCTGGCCACAGCCTTGAGATTAATGCCGCGCCTTGCCATGGCGAGTGAAATTCCA